>JBBSDR010000663.1:0-4915 GCA_038240465.1 Gemmatales bacterium | reverse complement strand
GGAGATTGCCGAGAATGCCAAACGCCTCGCTCAACGTTCCACACCATAAACAGGAGTTCCATTATTCTTGCATCCCTGCCTGTGCCCGGATGGTGCTGGCCCTCTTCGGCTGCCACCACACGGAGGCCGAGTTACGGACGCTGTTGAGGACGGACTCGAGCGGGACACCGGTGCGTCGATTGACGGAGTTGACTCAACTGGGGTTCGACGTGGTATTCGTGAGGACGGACATCGCCGGACTTGCCGCCTATCTGACCTCGGGATGCCCTCCCATCGCACTGCTCAATACTGCCTCATTGCCTTACTGGTCGGAATCCTGCGATCGCGTCGTCGGTGTCGATGACTCCTGGGTCTACCTCAACGACCCGTCTTTCGACCGCGTGCCCCAGCAGGTGTCGCATTCGGACTTCCTGCTGGCCTGGTCGCCGAACGCCTGCACAGTCGCGATCGTGCGGCCTCGTCCCTGACTCCGCCTGTGTCCGCAAAGCAGGCAGTCCGGTGGCAAACGACCGTAACCTGAGGACGAAAACATATCGGGTCCCTGTCGGACTCCGATAATACATCAAAAAATGTATTACCCATGACTTATCGGTTATCGGTCCCCGACACCTTTCTGACGCCCCCTTTCCTTCTCTGGACCTGAGCGGGGAGGAGCTGGGCCGGGTTAACGTTGCCAACCCGCCGCCGGGGAGGCGATCATGGCATCCCTGAGCCGCCAGGCGGCCGGCGCCCTGAAGGCAATCAGGAGTATCCCGCCGCGTCCGTGGCGTCGCACTCATTTCTTCTCCGCGAACGCATACAGGTGGCCCTCGGTGCGGATGTACAAGGTGTTGTCGGCGATCGCCGGGGTTGCCGCCACGCGCTCGCCGAGTTGCGGGTTGCTTGCGACGACCTCCGGCTTGGCGGTCCCGGCTTTCAGGACTGTGACGGCGCCGTCTGCCAGGGACGTGAAGTAGATGTGTCCGTTCGCGGCGACCGGCGACGCCCAGTACGGGCCTGTCGGCAGCGCCCGCTCCTGGAGGTAAAGCTCCTTACCCGACTTCGCGTCGTACGCGGTGACCAGGCCGCCGTCTTTCACCATGATGTACTGGCCGCGGTAGACGAGCGCCGACGCGATCTGGGGCAGGCCCTTCGTCTTTTTCCAGAGCACATGGGAGTTCGTCACGTTCCCCTCGCCGCCGGGCTTGACAGCGATCGCGGCGCTCTTTCCTTCCGACATGAACTTGAGCAGGGCATCCCACTCGTCGCGGGTGACCTTGCCGTCCTTGTTCGTGTCCCAGGAGTCGAAGAAGTCCTCGAACATGGTCATCTTGAGTTCGTCCCTGGAGAGGGCGCCGTCCTTGTCCTTGTCGAACTTCTTGAGGAGATCGTCGAACCTCGGCATCTTGAATTCGTCCTCCGGGCCACCGGGCGAGTAGCCGGCGAAGAAAAGCCTGCCGTCCGCCACCACCGGCGAGGAACAGGTCCCTGACGGGATCCCCGTCACCGACCACTTCTCGGCGCCGGTCGTCAGGTCGTAAGCGATCAGCCGGGCGTGTCCGGCCACGACCACCTGCTTGCCCGCCGGCGTGTCCCACAGGACCGGAGTGCTGTACGAGGACGGAGACAGCCGGGCCTTCTGCCATCTGGGCTTGCCCGTGGCGGCATCGAGCGCGATGATCTTCGAGGCCTTGAGATCGTCGCGCACGACGACGACGGTGTCCGCGCTGACGATCGGAGACGACCCGGTGCCAAAATTGCCAGCCGTGACCGCCGTCGGCATCTCGAAGTGCCACAGTTCCTTGCCGGCCAGGTCGTAGCAGAACACGCCGCACGAGCCGAAAAACGCGAAGATCCGCTCGCCGTCGGTCGCGGGCGTGGACGCCGCCGGGCTGCCGCCCTTCTTGAAGTACCCCTCGATCTTCTTGGCGGGGGCTTCCTTGCGCCACGCCTCCTTGCCGGTCGCGCGGTCGTATGCGATCGTGTAGAGCTTACCGCCCTCGAACGCCGTGATGACGAGCTTGTCTCCGGCGGTGATCGGCGAGGACGCACCGCCGGGCGCCGGCACTTTCCACTTGAGGTTCTTGGTCGGGCCGAACTCCACGGGCGGCTTCTGGCCGTCCGCGACGCCCGAGCCGCCAGGCCCGCGGAACTGCGGCCACGCCGACCCCTCACCCGTGCGCCCGGCGGTCGCGAAAAGCCCCAGCGCCACCACCCCGATCATCGTCCTCATGTCAATTCCCTCGGTTGTTGGAAAAAGCCGGCATTGCCAACCAACGAGCAACGATTCTCCGGTTGGCGATGGACTCCCGAGAAAGCAGCGCCTGGGCGACGGCAGCCGGGGAGTCAAGGACGTGCAAGCTTCTAGCCATTCTATTCGGGTGGCACCCGTTGGCGACGTGAAAGACGTCGCCGACGTCTTTCACGTCGCACACGTCTTTACCAAGTGCAGGATGGTCAGGAACGAGCACCGGGTGATCGGCTACAGCCTCTGGGCGGACTCGATCCGGCACGAGTGCGAGGCCGGCTTGTGGCGGCTGCGGGTGGAGGCCATCGACCTGTACCAGATTAACTGGCCCAACCCGAACGAGGACATCAAGGAGGGTGGGTGCCCCTGGCCGCGCTGAAGCAGGAGGGCAAGGTGCGCCACATCGGCGTGTCCAACTTCAAGCTGTTCGGGGCAAGCTGTTCGGGGTGCGACCCCTTTTGTTTCCCTTGACTCAACGCGCGCGGGGGCTGACCCTGGCCCCCTTTCCGCCTTCCCACTCGCGTTTTGGTCCAGAGAGCAATGTACCTTGACAATGTTTTCAGTCCGCGCCCTGGACTACTAGAATGATGAGTACAACAGTCCATTCTCTCCCCTGGCCGGAGTCCGCCCATGCGTTTCCTTGGCCTGCTGCTGTCCGCCGTCGTCGTCGAGATCCGCGCCATCTTCGGCGTCCTGCCGCTGCTGCGCCGACCGTTCTGGATCGCATGGGGCCTTTGCTTCCTTCCCCCGTTTGTCGGGCTGTTGCCTGGCGTGTGGGCCGTCTTCGCGCAGTTGCTCGTCCTTATCGGGCTCGGCCTGGCTGGCCTGTTCTCCGGCGTCATGGCCAAGCGCGTCCGCCTGCGAAAATGGGTTGAGTACCCCGACGGCCCGGATGTCGCTCCGTATCTGCCGCAGCTCATCACGCTCCTCCTCGGGCCGCCGTATTTCCTGGCGATGCTCGTGCTCTTCCAGCAAGCCGCCGCGGCCTTCCCCGGAGTCCTGCCCACAGCCGTCTTGCTCGACGCGGCGCTCCTGGCGCTCGACAACTTCGTACGCACGCAGGTCTTCTTCGATGCCGCCGAGTGTTTTCACCTCCGTTTCGGTGCCCGGATTGACGGGCCGGTCGGGGCGTCGATCATCTTCTTCAGTCGCTTCCTGATGGACCTGGTGTTCATCAAACTGGCGGTGCAGGTCCTGAACGCGGCCTACTTCCGGGCGCGAGGCCTGGGTCGCGGCGAGGACATGCTCTTCTCCGTCAAGCAGGAGATCGAAGCGGGTGACGTGCCGCGCGTGAAGGACCTGTGCCAGCAGGTCGGCGACTCACTCCGCGATGCCGTGGACATGCTGTGCCGCTACTGGGAGGAAGGCGGCGACAAAGCGGCAATGGCGTGGCGCTGTCTTGTGACGATGAAGGACTACGCCATCCCCTACCTGAAAACCCGGCACCGCTCGGCCACGGGCGCAGACCGTGAGCGCATCACCCGGCTTATCGACCGCCTGGAGAGCGAGCCTGCGGAACCGGAGGTGCCGCCTCCGACGCGCCCTAGGCTGCTTATCGCCTTGGCGGCCGGCTTGCTGTTCGGCGTGACCGTGTCGTTTGTGCTGTCCGGCACGGCAGCACTGGTGGTCACTGTGTTGATGACGGCGCTGGCCTCGTGGATGGTGACAGGCTCGCGCGGTTGGATCGACAGCCTGGTCAGGTACGCCGTCATCGCCCCCTCGACGCCGGATAGGCTGCCACGGCTCCAGTTGCGATGGGCATTGTCCCTGCTGCCGTTGCTCGTCGTCACCTGGTCGCGGCTCTTTCAACTCGTCTCTGAGCCTGCCCCTGATGTATTCAGCGGCGCGGCCGTCGGGGAAGTGAACTATCCTTCGACCCTGGTGTTCGTGCTGGAGAATGTACTGCACACGCAAATCTTCGTGGACACCTTCGAGGTTTATGGCGTCCGCATCGCCGAACTGCGACAGGAAGGCTTTCTGGGCGGCCTGCTGACTTTCCTGCTGCGGCTGGTATTGAACCTGGGCATGATCGCCTTGTTGGTGTCCTTCGGGATGGTGTGGTTCAACCGGGTCTTTCGCAAGTTCGCGGTCAGTCCGAACGCGGAGCTGGCCTTGCGTAAAGAGGTCTACAAGTGCGGCCCGCAAGCCGCGGCGCTGATTGCCTATTATCTGCGCGAGGTACGCGGATTTCTGGTGGAGCAGATGACTCGGCAGAAGGACGAGGCGATGCTGGTCGCGTTGGCGGCGAGCGGGTTCTTCAAGGATTTGCAATCAGAACCGGTGACTGGGAAGGAGGCAGCCGAAACCGAGGCGGCGAGGCATAACGACCTCGGCGTCGCCCTGTGGAAACAGGGCCGGCTGAACGAAACGGTCGCCGAGTACCAGGCCGCACGGGGGATTTACGAGCGACTGGTGCGTGAAGGCCGCGATGACCTTCGCAACAATCTGGCCATGACGCGGATGAACCTCGGTGTGGCTTTGCGGCAGCAGGGTCGTCTGGAAGAATCCGTTGCCGAGTGCCAGGCCGCACATGAGTGCTACAACCGGTTAGTGCGTGAAGGCCGCGACGACCTTCGCAACGACCTAGCCATGATCCACAGCAACCTCGGTGTGGCTTTGCGGCAGCAGGGTCGTCTGGAAGAATCCGTTGCCGAGTACCAGGCTGCACGCGAGATTTACGAGCGATTG
>JBBSDR010000662.1:0-4927 GCA_038240465.1 Gemmatales bacterium | reverse complement strand
GAACAGCCCCAGCGCCAGCAAGCACGGCAGCTTACGGCAGAAGCTCATTGAGGTGCCTCCTTCCGAGGGTGTCACATCTAGGGTGTCGAGGGAAGTGCGCCAGGAACGACCCACTTTCCTCCGCGCTGGTGTTATTGAGCTTAAAGGAGGCAGGACCGTCATTCAAGGAAAAATCGTCCACAGCGGAAAAGGCGAGCGGGGGGTGTGAACCCCCCGGTTGATCAACACCGGGAGTTCACACCCCCAACTCGCCCGGATGGTTCAACTTTCCTCGAACTGCGCGATGCGGTTGAATGTCGTCTCGAACTCGTCGCTGTTGTCGTCGGCCAGACGATACTGCATCAGGAAAGCGTCCTCGCCGCTGTCCTCGTAGTACGTCCGCAGCACTCGCATGGCGCGGAAGCCCTGAGCGCGGAAGAACAACTGGGCCGCCAGGTTCGTCTCGCGGACTTCCAGCGTGATCCGCGTGCGCCGATGGCTCGACAGCTTGCTGATCAGCTTGGCCACCATCTGCGAGCCGATACGAAACCGGCGGCAAGACGGATGCACCGCGAAGTTCAGAATGTGCAACTTCGCCTTGTGCAGTTCGTAGATCATGAAGCCGACGACCTTCTCGCCCTGCTCGGCCACCATGCCGATACAGTTGCGCTGGCGCAGGCAACGCAGGAAGTCCTCCTCAGTCCAGGAGAACTCGAAGCTCTCCTGTTCCGTATGCAGGACTTCCGGCATATCGCGGCGAATCATCCAGCGGATGTGGACGCGCACCTGTTCCTTCTCGGTCCAGTTCATGCTCATTCCGCTCCTCTCCTCCCCTCATCGCGCAGCACGGAACGTCTCCGTTCCCGGCCAAGCGATCGCTCCCGTTCCGTTCGGGAATGTGACAGAGGATGTCTAGCTTGAGGTGCGCCTGCCTGCCTCTTCCGCGCCGGATATTACCCACGCCCCGTTTCTGGCTCAAGAGCAAGCGGAAGCTCGCTCATGCATTCCCGATGTGTGTCGTGGTGTGAACCTGGCCGGAAGGAGGGGGAATCCCTTCCCCTCAATAGCGCCTTCCTGGCATTTCGCTCGCTGACTGCGTCAAGGCGGGAGATTGGTCAAGGAGAGGTGACAGCGATGATTAGCTTAGACTCTCCCGCCCCTGCCGGCAACCAGCTATTTCACAAAAGTTTATTCTTTCTTCTTGTCAACTAATGGTCCCGAACCTGCATCGAGCTTGTAACGTCCCTTGATGCGTTCGACCGGATACTTCTGTCCCGTCTTGACCAGCTTGGCCTCGACGCAGTCGCTCAGATCGAGTCCGAGCGTGTTGCACAGGCACAGGATGTACATCGTGACGTCGGCCAGTTCGTCGGCGATCGGCTCGCGATTGGCGGGATCGTCGAGAACCCGCCGCGAGGTTTCGTTGTCCATCCACAGGAAGTGTTCCATCAACTCGGCCACCTCGCAGGATAGTCCCATGACGAGGTTCTTCGGGCTGTGGAACTGCTCCCAGTCGCGTTCGGCGACGAACCGCCGCATCCGTTCACGCAGTTCGGACACGGTTGTACTCGGATCGGACATGGCGGTCCTGCTCGCTCGTCACTCGGTTCGAGGTAGGGCGTGTATATAGGGTTGAGGTTCGTCGCTGTCAATCGCAGGATCGATCCCCGTTTTCGGACGCGGCGAACATTGTTACAATGCCGTACAGGAGGCTGCACCATGGCGCGAAAGAATAGTGAACCCGACGGCGAACAGACGATCTGTCGCAACAAGAAAGCCCTTCATGAGTACGAGATCCACGATACTCTCGAATGCGGTCTTGTGTTGAAGGGGACCGAGGTGAAGAGCCTGCGCGAGGGCAATTCCAGCCTGGATGGGTCCTACGCGAAGATCGACAAGAACGAAGTCTGGCTGATGGGCAGCGACATTCCCGAATACTCGATGGGCAACAAGCTGAACCACAAGCCGAAACGCCCGCGCAAGCTGCTGATGCACCGCAACGAGATTGCGAAGTTTGCCGGCAAGGCGTCGGAGCGCGGCTTCACGCTGGTGCCGTTGCGGATTTATTTCAAGGAAGGCCGGGCCAAGGTCGAGCTGGCCGTCGCTCGGGGAAAGCAAGTCCACGACAAGCGCGAATCGAAGAAGAAGGCCGACGCCCAGCGCGAGATTCGCCGCGAGATGGGCCGGCGCCGCTAGCCATGCCGCTTGCGGCTTAGCGGTCTTCTGCATCGCTAAGCCGCAAGCGGCGGTCAAGGAGGACCGTCGCGTGCATCTGGCCGCCCTCGTCGAAAATCCCGATCACGTCTGCTGCCGCTATCGTTTCGCTGCCTTCCGCGCGCAACTGGAAGCAGCGGGACACCGGCTCGACCTCGTTTCCTTTCCGCGCGCGCTCTGGGGCCGGTATCGTCTCGGTCCCGATCTCGCGCACTATGACGCCGTCGTCATCCAGCGCCGCCTGCTGCCGGGGTGGATGCTGAACCGGCTCCGCCGCTATGTTCGTCGCCTGTTCTTCGATCTCGACGACGCCATTTATCTGCGCGATTCGCATGACCCGCGTGGCCTGCACGATCGGCGGCGTCTGCGCCGTTTCGCCGCTGTCTGCCGGACAGCCGATGGCATCATCGCCGGCAACGCCTTCCTCGCCGACGCTGCGCGGCGCCAGGGAGCGAGGGCCGTTCGCGTCATTCCGACTTGCGTCGATCCGGCTCTCTATCCGCCGGCGCAGCATCGACGCAAGACACGCGTCCAGCTAGTCTGGATCGGCTCCTCAAGTACGCTCAAGGGACTGAAACAGATCGCGCCCCTGCTCGAACACATGGGCCAACATTGTCCGGGCGTGCGGCTCAAGCTGGTCTGCGATGCATTCCTCCATCTCGAACATCTGCCGATTGATGAAGTGTCCTGGTCCGAGGAGGGCGAGGCGGGCGAACTGGCCGGCGCCGACATCGGCATCGCCTGGGTGCCGGACGACGACTGGAGTCGGGGCAAGTGCGGACTCAAGGTGCTGCAATACATGGCCGCGGGACTGCCGGTCGTCGCCAACCCCGTCGGCGTTCAGAGCGAGATGATCCGCCAGGGCGAGACCGGCTTTCTCGCCTCGACAGCAACCGAGTGGGCGGACGCCATCGCGAAACTGGCGAACGACCCCGGACTGAGACAGCGAATGGGCGAAGCGGGACGGCGGCGCGTGGAGCGGGAATTCAGTGTGACGGCCGGCGCCGCTCTGTGGCGCGGCGTCCTCGAGGAGACACGATGTCTGCCATCGGCTATCTGAACCTGGGTGGTCTGCGCTGGCACTTGCCGGCCGAATTCCGCGAGTTGCTGCTGGACGATCACGGCTTGCGGCTCGACGAATGGCTGCGAACCGGACAGGCTCGCGTCGTCAAGCAGGCCGTTCATCGCGCTGTCTACGAGGTGCAGCTGCCCGGCCTGCACTTCTTCCTGAAGCGGAACCGCGCCGCCGACGTTCGCTCGCGCCTGCGCGCCTGGCTGCGCCCGGACAAGGCGCTCGGGGAATACGAGCGCACCATTGAAGTCGCGAGCCGGGGCGTGCCAACTTACAAACCGCTGGCTGCCGGCGTTCCCGAACACGGCAGCGGCGACAGCTTTCTTCTCACTCACGCCCTCGAAGAGACTCGCCAACTCAACACCTTCCTCGAAAAAGATCTACCCTCCTGGCCGGAGCCGCGCCGGACACGCCTTCGCCAGCGGTTGGCTGTTGTGCTCGGGCAACTACTGGCCCGGATGCACGACGCGGGCTTGACGCACGCCGATTTGCATCCCGGCAACATTCTCCTGCGCCTCGATGCCGGCGATGCCCCGGTTCTGTTCCTGATCGACCTCCACGCCGTCCGCCTCGATCCGCCGTTGGGCTGGCCGGAAAGCCGTGACAACATGGTTATCCTCAATCGCTGGTTCAGTCTGCGCGCCTCGCGTTCGGATCGTCTGCGCTGCTGGCATGCGTACTGTGGAGTTCGCCGTTCGCGTCCGGGCCATCCCGTTTCGCGCTGCGCCTGTCCGCATCGTCTGCGCGAGGTCGAGGAGCGGACGCTAACCTCGAACCTTGGTTTCTGGCGCGGCCTCGATCCGCGCTGTCTCGAAAACAATCGCCGCTTTCGTCGAGTCGCTTCGTCGAGCGCCCGGGGACACGCCGTCACCGATCTGGACCCGTCCGCCCTGGCCGAGCTGCTCCGCGATCCGGACGCGCCCTTCACCCAGCCCGGCATCAAGCTGCTCAAGGACTCGCGCAGTTCGACAGTTGCGGAGATGGAGGTATCGCTCAACGGCGTCAGGCATGACGTCATCTGGAAGCGTTTCCGCGTCACGTCGGGCAAGGACCCCTGGCTGGCGCTGCTTCGGCCAACGGGATCGCTGCGATCCTGGGTCATGGGCCACGGCTTGCGTCTGCGCTGGCTGCCGACGCCGCGGCCTCTGCTGATGCTGCATCGTCGCCGGCATGCCCTGGACCGCGAGGGCTATCTTCTGACGGCCAAGGTCCACGACGCGGTGGAACTGGTCGATTTCATGAAGCGGATGCAGGAGTTGTCCCCCAGAGTCCGAAAAGAGAAGTTGCGGCCGGTGCTGGAGGACCTGGCGCGGCTGGTGCGCGATATGCACCGGCGCAAGCTATCGCATCGCGACCTGAAAGCGTCGAATGTTCTGGTCGTGCGTCAACCCTCGGTCGCGCTGCAGGCGTCCTCGGCGGAGCCACTCGACCACTGGCCGCTGACGGCAGCGCGTGTTTGGCTGATTGATCTGGTGGGAGTGCGGCGACATCGCTGGCTGGGCCGGCGGCGAAAGGTGCGGAACCTGGCTCGATTGAACGCGAGTTTCGTGCGGCATCCGGCTTTGAGTATGACGGACCGCTTGCGTTTTCTGCTGCTCTATCTCGAGAGTGGACTGCGCGGACGCAAGGGCTGGAAAGACTGGTGGAGACAGGTCGAGCAGG
>JBBSDR010000661.1:0-4932 GCA_038240465.1 Gemmatales bacterium | reverse complement strand
CGGCGCCTGAAGGGCCAACACTGCCGCCACCTGAGCGGGCAGGCTCACGGCCCAGGGAGGTGTCAACCGTCGCAGGTCCTCCAGCAGCGCCGGGCAGGCGCACAGGTACGCTGCCCGCGCTCCGCTGAGGGCGAACCCCTTCGACAAAGACTTGCAGACGGCCACGTTCGAGGTGCGGACGGCGAACCGCTCAAGGGATTGCTCCGCCCCGATGTAATCCACATATGCTTCGTCTACCCAGATGCGTGTCCGCTCCGGCGCCGATTGCAGCACTGCTTCCAGCGCCTCGCGCCGAACGTGCTGGCCCGTGGGGTTATTCGGGTTAACCAACACAACCAGATCGTAACCGGTGGACAGGCGGGCCTCCAGGGCTGCCGGGTCGAGCCGATAGCCGTCCTCGCGCCGCAAGAGCAGCCGATCCACGCCACAGCCAACGACCTGCCGGCAAACGTGAAGGTATTCGCCGTAGGTTGGGTCCAGCAGCAACACCCGCGAGGCGGGCGTCAGCCAGCGACACAGAGCCAGGAAGATCAGGGCGGACGAGCCGGCCCCTGGAAGCACACAGTCCGCGGGCACACCGCGAACTCGGGCGATGGTCCGGATCAGACCGGCAGCGTCCGCGGGCGGAGAGGTGCCGATGAGCCAGGGCAGGTGTTCCCCGAGCGCGGCCGTTACAGAGGGAGCGGGAGGGAACCAGGCGTCGAGTACGTCGGCGTTGATGATGGTCTGGCGGCGCTCCAGGTGATCGAACTCGACGCCAACAGCCTCGAAGAAGGCGCCGCCGTGGGCACACGCGCTGGGAAGATAGTAGGGTATGTCGAGCCGCCAATCGACCCGGGGTTCGACGTAGCGAATCAGGTCCGCGTACCGGGGTAGTTGCCCGCGCATCTCGTCCGCGGTGGCGCTCATCAGCTCAAAGGTTACCGCGCCGGACTGGATCTCCCGTCCCAGCGGCAGCAGGCCGAATTTGCGGTAAAGGCCTACGACCTCGCGGCGGCCAATGACAACTACACGCCGCGCTCCCAGGCGCTCAACCAGGCGAAACGCGGCATAGACGAGCAGGCCCGCCAACTCCGCGCCAAGGGTGCTGTGGCGATATTGGGGCAGCACCGTCAGGAGGCGAACTTCGTACAGGCCATCGTCGAAGGAGAAGGGCAGGTCCGCGCGGGGCAGATACTTGTCGATGGAGTACGATCGGCCGGGGGGTGTCAGGCTGACGAAGCCGGCAATCTCTCCGGCGAGCGAGGCAACGACGTACAGGTTAAACGCGTCGAGAGAGTCGGTGAGTTCTCCCGTCGAGTTTTCGGGGTGCTGCCGCAGCTCAGCCGCGTAGACGGAGTGGCGCAGCCGATAGATCGCCGCCCGATCTTGCTCGGTGGCCAGGGCGATGCGGATGCGTTCTGCTTGCATCGAGCAACGGGACACGGTTTCAGTTTCAGGCATTGTCCACTCACTTCTGGGAACTCGCGTCCATCAGCTCGCGCCGGCCGATGGCTGCCACTCCCGACGGCACAAGCCGTGTCGGCGGGTTAGGACGGCTTAACAGACTGGTTTCTCAAGGCGCGGACCAGTCCCACCACGATGAAGATGAGGCCGATGATCGCCATCAAGCCCACGAAAAGGCCGCCCCCAATCATAGCGATGGGGTTGTCGTTGATGCCAGGCGGAATCTTGTCCTCAAGGAGCGCAAGGAGTCCGCATACCGCAAGCCATAGCCCGACCATGACCAGGCCGACGAGGGCAAGATTGAGTCCGGAACGCGGCTTCATTTGCCACTTTCTTTCACAAAACGGGTTGAACGGAATACGACACAATCACAATCATGAGCAAATGACACGCCGATTACTGACTTGCTCGAAGCAACCGCCAAGTCAGGAAGGTTCCACACGCGGAAGAGGGGTCAAGAACCGATAGTACCACTCGCCAATGTCGCAGTATCGGTTGATGCCCCCTTTTTCCGCGCGAAGCTCACCGCGGCGGGTTCACGTATCAGTTGAACCAGAAACCAAAGCCGAGGAAAGGCAAGGGACCGCCGAAAGCATTATTGAGCCGGGTCCCGACGCGCGGGTCGGCGAGCTTCGTCAGCGTCCCCTTCTCCAGGTACGGCGCGGCCGCCGGCCCCTGCACCCACTCGATGGGATCGAACGTCCGCGGCTCGGTGAAGACGCGGCGCAGGTTCACGCCGCGGCCGTCTTTCTTGCCGCGCCAGAACGGGATCAGCTTCTTGCCCTTCAAGATCTGCTCCGCCTCGTCCAGCGTTTCCAGCCAGACATCGACCATCTCCTGAGTCACCTTGACACCGGTCACACTCGTCTGCTTCGGATTTGGAATCCATTCATTGTCGTTGTCCGTCTCGGCCAGGATGAACTTCCACATCTCTTTCGCCTGGGCCACCCCTGCCTCGAGGTGTCCCAGCGCCGCCTTGGTCCGGACCGGCTCCTTGATTGGCAGCCGGGTCATCTGGTGGATCAAGGAAATCACATCCGAAATCCTCGCGACGTCCATCCATGCGCCATCATCGAAGCCCCGACGGTCTTCCAGCAGGAAGGTGTACGGGGTTTCCACTTTCTCGAAGAACAGGTGGGCGGTACACTCGAAAGCGTGTTGCCCGTCCACCGCCAACAGCAGTTCCCCCCACGCTGCCAGAAAGTGACAGTAGCCGCGCAGCCAGCTCACGTCGCCGCGGTCGAAGCCGATCGCAATCGTCTCAGCCAACTTGGCCGTTTCAGGGGGCAGACCGAGGCCATCGGCTCGCCCGAACAGGAAAGCCGCGCTGACCGGCTTACCTTGCCCAAAGGGGTCGATCTTGATGAGTCCGACATGCAGCGTCAGTTTGACTGCGGGATCTTTGACCTCCGCCAGGGCAGCCTCGGCCTTGACCAGATCGTCCACGAGGGTCTGGAGGATCTGACGAGCGGCCTTGTAGGTCAGCGTTTCGGGATTGGGATTCTGCGGCAGGAATTCCTTGACCTGGGGCGGCGGACGGCTGAATGACCTCTCGGTTCGCAGACCGTACTTGTACAGACTGCCGCCCAGGTGCTCGAAGGTCTGCAAAAACTGCACCACACCCAGGCCAAACTGGGCCTGGGCATCCTTGGGGTCTTCCTTGAGCCGGTCTTGCAGGGCCTTGGCGCCGTCGGCCAGTTTGCCGTCGAGCAGATATTTCTCCACCAGCGGCGCCGCCGCGGCGGCCCGGCTGGACCCCAGGGCCAGCGCCAGAATCGTCAGGACGAATAGTAGTCTTGGCTGCATAATACGTTTCTCCTCTCGGTGTTATGGAAACCGAAAAACCGGCGTGTCCGAAACCCTTGTTCACGGACCTGAACGTCTCGACCTTCACGTCACTGTTTCGATTCGGTCATGCCAAACCGCTCCCTTACGGTCGCGGCTCTGAAGCACTTACTCCCGGGCGGCGCTGTTGAACTTCTTGACCAGTGCATCGACATCCTTGCGGCTGAAGGAAACCGGACTCTTGTTGTTGTCCTTGTACTCGATGCGCAGCACCTCCCACTTGTCCTTTGTGCTGGTGTCAATGTGGACGACGATCTCGGCGGTGTACTTGGTCTTGATCGCGGCGCCCACATAGCCCGCGGAGATGGTCAGTTCCTTGTGTCCCTCCTTGGGTTCCTTGAACTTGTACTCTTTCAGCGTGATGTCCTTCGCCGAGCTGCGGGCTTCCTTGACGATCGTCTGAGCCACCTCGGTGACGAATTCCTTCTCCTCCTTGTCGGTGCTGCCGCGCTTGTTGAAGTTGGGGGTGTCAGCGCCGTAAGCGCTGCCGGACAGCATTGCTGCGGCACACAGAACGGCCAGACCATTGAACGCACGTCTCATACTCGAACTCCTGTCAGGGGCGATAGGGGATGTCCGCCGCGGAGAGATGTTTCCCGGCGGCCGGCAGAGCAGACAATTCAAAACGGTCACTTGCGGTTGAGGTCTTATTTGTTCCTGGCCTCGCGGAAGAGAGGCCCCTCGGCCAGGGTAAAGAGGATGACCTCTTCGCCGGTCGAGGCGCTGATGTCGTGATGCAGGCTCACCACCTTGACGCCGGTGACCTGCTGGATCATCGCCTCCAGGAGCGGCCGCGCCGTTTCGATCAGGTGGGTCCGCACTTGCTTGAGCAATTTCCGTCCCTTCTCGGCCGGCAGCGCCTTGACCAGCTGCTGTTCGGCCGCCGTCAATACGCCCTTGAGGCGGACCAGAACGAGATCGCCGACCAGGTGGGCGAAAATGTCCTTGGGTCCTCGGCCCATGTATTCCTGTTCAAAGCGCGTGATCCCTTCGCAGACCGCGGCTTCGATTTCCCCCTGCGTCGTCATGGCGGCCTCCAACGGATTCCGAGTGGCGGCCAAGTGTCCGCCCGGACGCCCGGCCTGCAACCAGGCGCCTTGCCGGCCGGAAATCGCTCGTCCAGCCATGCGGACCTCCTTCACGGCTTGTCGCGCAGCATTCGGCTCACGCTCTCCATCCACTGCCGGTACTCCGGTGTCTTCTTCCAGCGCTCGTAGGCAGCCCCCGGCCCGACCAGATCCACGTCGGCACCCAGGTCACGGCCGCCTTCGCCAGCACTTTTGCCAGGGCTGTCGGGGTGGAGGCGGAAGTCCTCCGGCCCAATCTGCTCGGGTTGGGAAGCCGCCCGGGTCCGCAGGTCGCCCTTCCTGTAGCGGACGCGGCCTTGCAAAGAGCCTGTTTCGGGCGAGCCCCAAAACTTCTTCCACTCCGCGAGGGTCCGGATCATCGTGGCGGGTTGCGCGGGGCCGGGGAACCTCGCCAGGTTCGGCGCGGTCGGCAACAGGTTGTGCTCGCCGCGCCAGGTAAGCAAGCGCGGGATCAACCCTTCCGCCCTGGCGGCCCGCTGCGGGTCATCCTTGGCCCGGAAGTCCACGACATCGAACACCTCGCTCGTCGCGTCGAAGATGGCGCTGCTGAACT
>JBBSDR010000660.1:0-4933 GCA_038240465.1 Gemmatales bacterium | reverse complement strand
TGACCAGGGCGCTGTCGGCCACTGCTCGCGCCACCAGAATTGCCTCCTGTTCGTCGCGCAACCCCTCGACGTCGATCGCGATCAAATGCGAGGCGCCTTCTCCATCGGCAGCGATGGCGCGCGCCAACTCGGTACACAGTTCCGTCGCGGCGGCGGCGAAACGGCCCAGGCCGTCACTCTCCAACTTCTTTCCCTGACCGTTGGCCAGGAAGATCAGCGAATCGTTGGTGCTGGTGTGTCCCTCGATACGAACGCAGTTAAACGATGAGGCCGCGCTGCGGCGGGCGATGGTGTGCAGGTCCTCCGGGGACACCGTGGCATCCGTACACACAAAGGCCAGCAGGGTCGCCATGTTTGGCCCGATCATGGCCGCCCCCTTGGCAAAACCCGTCAGACGCACATCCGTTCCGTGGATGCTGACACGACGTGTCGCCACCTTGATGCGCGTGTCGGTCGTCAGGATGGCCTTGGCGGCGGTCTCAAGAGCGCTGTTGCCGGCGTCGAGCTTGCCGATGACGTCATGGCAGCCGCGTTCGACGTTTTCCATCGGCAAATGCCGGCCGATGACTCCGGTCGAGCAAACGAGGATTTGATCGTTCTGGCACCCCAGCGTCTGAGCGGTGACCGCCGCCATGGAGCGCGCGTCGCGCAAGCCCTGCTCGCCGGTGCAGGCGTTGGCGTTGCCGGAACAGATGATGATGCCGCGGGCATCGGCTCGCGGCAGACGTTCCTGGCACACGCGCACCGGAGCGGCTCGCACCCGATTTTGCGTGAAGACGCCGGCCGCTGACGCCGGCGTGTCACTGACGATCAGGGCCAGATCGTCGTGGTCGCGCCCGGGACGAACGCCGCAGTGTAACCCGGCATAGCGATAACCGTGGGCGAGGTGCCAGTCGTGCATGCTGAAGGTCCTTGACAAACGTTGGATACCAGCCCCGATTGCTACCAGCCCCGAGCGCAAGCGAGGGGTTTGGCCAGAGAACCCCTCGCTTGCGCTCGGGGCTGGTATGAAAAGTATCAGCGCCGCAAAGCATATAGCACGGCCGCCCGGGCGAGCAGCCTGGCGCTGTCGTGATCGTGGCCGAGACAATCCGTCGATTGGTGCTTCTCCAGCGCGCAGCCGATGTCGTACTTGCTGTAGATCACCACCCAGCGGCCATTGATCTTCACGCCCTCTAGACGCGGCGGGCCATCTTGATAGTCCTTCGTCGGCGTGCCGTCCTTCTCCTCACGGCGATACTTGACCGACTCGATCGTGGTGCCGTTGACTTCCTTGCTGAACAACTCGTTCTTCTCCTGGTTCGGTTTCAACTCGATCGGCACCAGTTGGCGATCGGGATACTTGTCCTTCGGCCAGAGCGCCTCGACCAGTTCGCGGAAGGACTTGTCGAACGCCTTCGAGCCGCAAGCCGCATCCGCCAGGAGCAGGCCGTCGTGTTCCAGGGTGAAGCGCAGGTTGTCCAGGCCATCCCCTGCCGGAACACGGAAGGCGACGCGATCGTGCATGTACAGAAACTTGTACCTGAGCAGGTCCTGTGTCCCGAACCCGAGTGGCTCCGCTCGGCTGCTGACCTCCATCTGCAGCTTGCCCAGTTCGAGCATGAGATTGGGGATCGCCTTGGGAGCAAGTGGGATAGCCCCGCGCGACGTCACCAGTTGCGCCACTTGCAAGTAGCCGCGCGGCGGCTTCTTGCCCTCACTCTCGCGGATGATCTCGACCTCGGTGAGACGCGGCTTGGGGATCTGCATGCCGGTGGCGTAGGCGACGATGTTGGCCGCCATCTGGAACGCGACCTTGCCTTCCGGCGTATCGACGTCGTTGTTTTCCCAGTAGGCCGAAATCGGCTCCGGGATGTACATGACTACCGTCTTGCAGCCGACGTTGACTCCCTCCAGGCCGAAACTGCTCTCGGGAACCTTGAATTTGCCCGAAGCCTTCCAGACAGGATGGTTCGCTCCCAGAGGCCCCAGTTCGGAGCCGGTGATGCGTTTGATCAGTTCGCGAAACTGCCCGTCAAACTTCCGTCCCTTGTCACCGTCGGTGCCGCCACAGCAAGCGTGTCCAAGGATGAAACCGCCGTTGGCGACGAACTCCTTGAGCATCTTCTCCTCACGTTTGTCGAGGATGCCGATGAAGGTGCGTCCAGTGATGTAGACAATTGGCGACTGGAGCAGGTCCTCGGCCAACTCGGCCGCCTTGCGTCCGATCGGCACCGGGCGCGTGTCGAACGCCTGCCAGGCGAGCGGCTGGCGCTCGAACAGTTCCCGGCTACAGAACTCGACGACGTGGCGGGCATCGCTGCGCTTGCGGTTCCAGTTCTCGGTGTTGCCGCGCGGATCAATGTCGCCGTGAGCCAGTTTGGAGATCAGCACGGGAGTCCTGCCCTTGGAGAGGAACAGGAGCGAAAAGCTGGTGGCCACGGGAGGCCAGAAATCGGAACTGGCGTTCGCACGTCCCTCCCACGAGCCATTCATCTTCTGGAGGGAGACGAGATACTCGCAGCCGATGCGATACCAGTCGTGTTGGCCGATGAAACGCTGTCCCGTAAGCCGGCCGGCGCGTTCGATGCCATACAGGCAGTAGAAGGGATGGACAAGGCCGGCCTCCCACTGGGGAAGGTCCATATCGCGGGCGATCCATTTCAGAGCCGCAGCCACGGTGACGTCCTCGGTGTACTCGCCGCAGGTATTATCGATACCCTTGACGAGAGGCTTTTTGCGGTTGAGGTCTTGGGCGGTGATGAGGAGGTTGCACAGGCCAGCCGTGGTCATGGTCAGGCTCGGCCGGGCAGCGCCGCGGTAGTTCCACACGCCGGAACTCTTCTCGTAGAATTGGTACATCTCATCGAGCAGGTCGCGATCGATCTTGAAGCCGGCCAGGTGGGCCTCGTGAATGCCGAGCAGAGCGTACTGGTTGATGGAGTGATCGGGATTTTTGATGATGGCGTCATAGCCCCAGCCGCCGACGGTGCGGTTTTCCTTGAGCCAGTCGAGGTTGCGCTGGACGAGCTGGCGGTCCTCCTTCTGCCCGGCGATGCAAAAGGCCATCGTCTGCAAGCCCACCGTGTAAGTCTGCGAGGGCGGCATCCCGCGCAGATACTTCAGACAGCGCTGGATCAGCGGGTCATCGACAGGCACGCCGCACTGAAGCAGTGCGACAGTCGCCAGGGCCGTAACGCCGCCGGGACGAATGCGTGCAATGATGGTCGTATGCTCGAAGTCCCCCTTGCCGTCCTCGATCTTGCGCAGAAAGGTGACTCCTTCACGGATTGCCTTTTGCACCTTGGTTTCAGCAGGTTTCGGCGCCGGGGCAGCGACAAAACCGGCCCTCTTGCGGATCGGACACGCGGAGAGGGACGACAGGGCCGACGCGATCAGGAGCAGTGACACGAGACTGAGGCGGTACAGCATGACATGGACCTCAACTGTTGTTTGTCAACTCATTGTACCACGGCTTCGCGAGCGGCTTGAATTGTTTGCTCGATGTGCTCGTCCGTGTGGGCGATACTCACGAAGGCCGCCTCGAACTGGCTGCACGGCAGATACACGCCGCGATCCATCAGCGCCCAGAAAAACCGAGCGAACCGCGCCGTGTCGCTCTTCCGGGCCGAATCGTAATCGGTCACCCGCGCCGCGTTGAAGAACAGCGTCCACATGCTGCCGACACGCGGCAATTGATGGACGACCCCCGCCGACGTCGCCGCCGCGCTCAGCCCCTCGGCCAGCCGGCGCGTGCGGACCTCTAGCTGCTCGTAAGGCGGATGATCGCGCAGCTCTTCCAGCGTCGCGATGCCGGCGGCCATGGCCAGCGGATTGCCCGAGAGCGTGCCGGCCTGGAAGACCGGGCCGGCCGGCATCACCTTCTTCATGATGTCGGCCCGGCCTCCATAAGCGCCGACCGGCAAGCCGCCGCCGACAATTTTCCCCAGCACCGTCAGGTCCGGCTTCTGTCGATACAACTCCTGGGCGCCGCCGTAAGCCAGACGAAAGCCCGTCATCACCTCGTCGTAGATCAGCAATGCGCCATGCTTGTGAGTCAGCGAGCGCAGCGCGGCAAGGAACTCCGGCGCGGGAACGACGAGTCCCATGTTGCCGACGACCGGCTCCAGAATCACACCGGCGATCTGCTCGGGATAGGCCTTGAATGCCTCCTCCAGCGCGCTCGCGTCGTTGTAGCGCAGGACGATCGTGTCGGCCGTCGTCCCTTTGGGTACGCCAGGACTGGTCGGCACGCCAAGCGTCAAGGCGCTGGAACCGGCCGAGACGAGCAGGGCATCAACGTGGCCATGATAGCAGCCGGCGAACTTGACGATCCGATCGCGTCCGGTGAAGCCGCGCGCCAGACGAATGGCGCTCATGGCCGCCTCGGTGCCGGACGACACCATGCGAACCATTTCGATGCTCGGCATCGCCTTGATAATCAACTCGGCGAGGTGCGTTTCGCGCTCGGTCGGCGCGCCGAAGCTCGCTCCCTGCTGCATCGCCTCGGTGACGGCGGCGACAACGCGCGGATGCGCATGGCCCAGGATCAGCGGTCCCCACGAGCCGATGTAGTCGAGGTAGCGATTGCCGTCGAGGTCGATCAGGTAAGGGCCGGCACCGCGGGCGATGAATAGCGGCTGACCGCCGACAGCGCCAAAGGCCCGGGCGGGACTGTTGACGCCGCCGGGGATGACGCGACAGGCTTGCTCGAACGCTTGCTGGCTTCTCGATCGTTCCGGGTGCATGATGCGTCCTTCATTCTTCCAGGCGAGCCGGGAGCTTACGCTGCCGGAGTGACGATGCGGAGACTCCAGTCGCTTACGCTCCCGGCTCGCCATTCTGTAAGACCCGCTCGCCTTATTGGATGCTCTTGCGCAGTTTCTCGGCGTCGGCGACGACCTCGGCAAACTCCTTGTTGGACCCGTACAGGTCGATGATGTTCCGGCAGCAC
>JBBSDR010000659.1:0-4943 GCA_038240465.1 Gemmatales bacterium | reverse complement strand
GGTGCCAATGGTCTTCCCGTCCAGGTTCGGCAATGACTGAGTGGTCTTCAGTCCTTCAAACCAGTGAGGGAGCTTGCCGCCTTTGCCCATTCGAGTCAGGACGGGTTCCAGTTGATCCAACTTCTCTCCACGAAGGCCGGTATTGACCTGACCGATGATGGGGCCAAGTTGCGTCCGAACGAGCTGTCGGAGTTCTTCTTTAGATGGCATGGTCAAAGAGAGTGAGGTTGCGGGCTGGGAAGATGGCAGACCGGTCAACGCCTTCACAAGCCACTCGTCCGATTACCCACTGCGCCATGGGCGGAGGCACGGCGTTGCCAAAAAGCGCATACTGATCGTAGATCGAGACGGCGCGACAGTGGTCCTCGGGGAATCCCTGAATTCTCGCGTATTCAATGTTGGTGAGGCGGCGGTATCGATCTCCAACCTTGTATCTCTCGTAGTGCCTGCTCGCTGTCGAGGTGAGAGTCGGCGCGACTCCGTTGATGCCGAAGATCGTGTAACCCATCCGCGCGCCGCCGCGCTGGTTGCTCAGGATCTCGACACCATTCACGAAGCGGTTGACTGGCTTGTTGGACGACAACCATTTCAAGGTGGAATCCGTGAAGTCAAAGTCCCTTGACACAGACCGCTCCAGAACGGAAGCCAGAGGAACGGTGGAGACAGCAGCAGAGAATTGATCGAGTTCCGCCGCGAAGAACCGGCCCGCAACGGAGATACCCCAGGGCGGGAAGCGCACGCGATGATTGGCAATATCCTCCCAGGCATCAACGTCGAACAGTAGTTTCCGTTCGACACCATCCAGACCAGACAGGTCTTCAGCGCTCGCCAGACGAACAGGAGCGATACCTGCCGAGGAAGAGGATGGCCGCGAGGCATCCTCGAGGCGCATCCCGGCCAGAAAGACCCTTTCGCGGTTCTGCGGTAAACCGAAGTCCATCGCATTCAGAAGCCGCCATTCGACAACGTAGTCCAGTTCCGCGAGCGCTCCGAGAATAGTCGCAAAATGACCGCCCTTTTCCATCGTCAACAGACGCTTGACATTCTCCAGAATGAAGAAGGCGGGACGATGGTCCCTGAGAACATCCACAATCAATTCAAACAGCGTTCCCCGCGCGTCCCTGGTCCCTTTTTTCTTCCCGGCACTGCTGAACGGTTGACAGGGAAAACCGGCGGTCAGCAACTCGTGAGCAGGGACAGTGTTCTTGAGAAGGGCGAAGTCCCCCTCATGAAGTTCTTCCGCTCCAAACCGCTCTCGATAGACGCCGCAAGCTCTGGAGCAAAGGTCATTCGCCCAAACGGTTTGACAACCCGAGCGATCCGCTGCTAAACGGAACCCGCCAATCCCCGCGAACAACTCGACCGTCTTCATGGGATTCCCAAACACGCTCTCGTCGGGACGATGGCTTCCGAGAAGACCGATATTTTGTACATTATCGCGTCCGCTCAACAGAAAGCTCCAGGAATCATGGCGCGTACAACGAAAGGAGCGAGGAATCGCCCCGCACAAGCGGTATCTTCTGCCTACTTGTTCCTGGTAAGGCGAGCGGCAGGTTCAAACATACCCGGTGGGACAGGCGTCTCGCCTGGCCGGTCAGGCGCGACGCCTGTCCCACCGGGTAGTTCACCTCTTGCCGGTCGCCTAACAACCAGCATACTTGCCGACGCCGCAGGCAGTTTCAGCCGGATCTTGCCGGCCACGGCGCCCGCCTGATCCTTCACCTCAATCACCCTGTCGCCGCTGTCCTGGTCGAAACGCCAGACGCGTAACTTGCCCTTGGTCGCACCCAGGTCCAGCGTCAGCTCGCACGGTCCGTGCAGGTTCTTGTTGACGACAGCAATCGTCAACGCCTCGTCAGACGTGCGCCGGGCGGCGAAAACCGAGAGGTCGTTCTGATCGCTCTCGGCCGGCAGCAAGCGGTCGCCAAAGCCGCTGCGTTTCGCGTCATAACTGCGAAACAGCTTCCAGGCCAGTTCCTGACTGCCTGCCGGCGTGTGCCAGATGAAGGCCAGGTCGATCCCCTCACGCGCCAGGACGCCAAATACCTCCGCCTGCGCCAGACCGCCGGTGACGTTGTCGCCGCCGCCGAAGTTGTACTCGCCCAGGCAAATCTCCATGCCGGGATTGTGCGCCTCGACCCACTTCTTGACACGCGGCAGCAGCGCGACGGGCGAGTAAACGTCGGTGCGGCGAATCCATGATTCCTGCTCGTACTTAGCGTCCCACAGGTCGCGCGTCGAGCGCATGCGATAGGCGTTCAATGCGGCGTCGAGTCCACGTCCGAGATACGCTCCCTGGCCCTTGACCTGACCCTGCGGATACCAGTGGATGTCAAGAACGTCGATGAGAGGCTTGCCGTGCTTCTTGCGGTATTCGCCGCACTTCTTGACGAACCATTCGCACAGCCCAACCTTGTCGTGGGCCAGCCAGTCGGGCTTGGTGCCATAGTTGTCCTTGCCGGCGTCGGCGGCGGAATAGTACAAATCGGTCCAGCCCCAACTGCAAAAGCCGGCCACCTTCGCGGTTGGGTCCTCGCGCTTGATCGCCTCGGCGTACTTGACTGTCCGCTCCCACAGTTGATCGTAGCTGAGCGGCCTGGGGTGGACGTCGCGGTGCGTGGCGTGCCAGATCATCGGCTCGTTGTCCAGCGCCCAGTATTTCACGCCGCCTTTCTCAGCATTGCCGGCCTTTCGCGCCACGAAGCGAACTGCCTCGCCAATGAATTCCGGAGGCGCCTCGACCGAGGTATCGCGCGGATCGTTGCCGGTGATGAAAGAGCCGTCCGGCTTGACGCCGTTGCCGACATCGGCGTTGCCGGGTTCCGTTCCTTTTTGCGGCCCGTGTTTGGCAATCGAGAAGGCGTAACCGCTGGCGTCCCTGGCAACCCAGCCGATCGTTGGCACCGTCTGGTAGGTGGTGGCGCCGAACACCTGGTTGCCCTCGATATGGCGCAGGTAACCGGTGTCGGCCAGGCGGTCGAGGAGCTTGCCGCGATTCTTGAAGTACCAGTCGCTCGCGCCATTATCGACGCCGAGTTTCCAGTTGTAGCGCGTCGCGGGATTGCCGCCCCAGCGCGTGATCGGGATGCGATACTCGATCAGCTTCTCGCGCGGCAGCCCACAGACGCCGTAGATGCCATCCTTGATCGGAATCGGCTTGCCCTCGGGGACGAGTCTGGCAGTCGCTTTGTACCCTGGGGCGGGCTTGAAGCGAGGCGGCTGCACCTTCTCGACCGCAAAGCCAATTTTGTCGATGTGGAAGGTCAACTCCTGGTTGCCGTAGTTGGAGAAATCCACCCCCCAGAGTTTGGACAGTTGCAACGGCTGGTTCTGGGTGAAACGGTCGAGGGGCAGAACGACGCGGCGCCAGGTGCCATCCAGTTTCTCGATTCCGCCATCTCCAAGGATGCTGACAGCGTTGGAGGCAGCCTGCCCCTCGCCGCGCTTGACGTTATCCACCAGAGCGACCGTAAGATCGGCGTCCTCGACCTTCGTCACCTGACGGATGTGGAAGACCAGGGCGTTGCAGGTTGTGGCGTCGGTGGCCGCATCGGGCGGGAACCAGCCTTTCCAGTTGACGCCGCAACCACGATAGCCGTCGCCGTCCATGCGGAGAACAAGCCCTTGCTTGTTCTCGCCCGCACCGGCTCCGTCGCTGACCTTGATCGACCCCTTGGGACCGAGTTTGGCCCAGGTCTGTCCGGCTGGCTTGTCGCCGCTCCAAACGATCAATTCCGGCGCCGGCTTCGGAACCTGGCCGATGACCGGGAGCAACAGGAAACAGATTGTCAGACTGACGGCAGTCAGTGCCGTCAGGATCCGCCTTCGAGTGGTCCGCGTCATGCTGTCTCCCTTGGAACCGCAGATATTCCGGCCGCCGCTTCTGACTGAAGCCCGAACGCCTCGCGCAGACAGGCCAGGGCTTCCTCGCCCCGGCTGCGCTCCACCACGACTGTCAGCCGCACCTCGCTGATGTTGATCATGCTGATGTTGATGGCGCGTTCCGCCAGTGCGCCGAACATCCGCCGCACCACGCCGGTGTGGGTTCGCATACCGACGCCCAGAACGATCAGACGGGCAATGTCGCCATCGCCCTGCACGCGCGTCGCTAGATCGATATCGGCTGCTAGTTTCTGCGCCAGGGCCAGCGCCTGTTTCAGGTCTGCCAGCGGCACCGAGAAGGATAGCTCTGCCCGTCCGCCGATCAGGTTCTGCACGATCATATCGACGACAATCCCGCCCGCCGCAACCGCCTGGAACACTTGCGAACAGTTGCCCGGCACGTTGGGCAAGCCGAAGATGGTGATTCGACCCTGGTCTGTCGCCAGCAGCACATCGGAAACGACGATGTCCTCCATGCTCGCCAGCCGCTGGGTAAGCGCATTCATGTCGCGTTCGGCCGGCTCCGGCACCATGTTGCTCGGCCGGCGGCGGAATGGCCCTGCCTTGCTCACTCCGCCGTTGCCCGGAGGCAACCCCGCGCCCGGCCTTGGGTCCGCGAGGTTGAATGCCTGATGCACCAGCCGCAGCGCTCGCAGCCCGTCGCCCTTGTCCACCAGCACGGAGATTTTGATGTCGCCGGTAGTGATCATCTTCAAGTTGATCTGCTCGGCCGCCAGTGCGGCGAACATCTTCTCGGCCACACCTGTATGCGTCCTCATGCCGGTGCCGACGATCGACACCTTGCTCACCGACTTCTCGTATTCGACCGTGGCGCCCATCTCCCGGGCTAGAGGTTCCAGGACGGCCAACGTCGCCTGCAGTTCGTTGCCCGGCACCGAGAAGCCGATGGCCGCCTTGCCGTCGGAGCCGACGTTCTGAGCGATCATGTCCACGACGATGTTCCGCGCCGCGATGGCCGAGAAGACGCGATGACTGACGCCGGGCTGATCCGGAACGCCATCGATCGCGATGCGGGCCTCGTCGCGCACCAGGGCCGCTCC
>JBBSDR010000658.1:0-4944 GCA_038240465.1 Gemmatales bacterium | reverse complement strand
GCCCCGGAGGTCGCCCTGGGGGGGCGCTAACCCCAGAGGACCGGCGCGCCGCGCGCGACCGCGACCGGCGGCGCGCCGCGAGCGTCAGCGACCGGAGGCGAGCCGCGAGCGTCAGCGACCGGAGGCGAGACCTTCGGCGGGCCGCGTTTCATGATCCGCGTCGCCACGCTGGAGATGCACCCGCTGGACACGGTCAACCGGCTGCCGCTGCTCAAGGACGATCTGAACATCGGTCTGTGCAACATCACCAAGTGCTGCACGGAGGTCTGCCCCGAACACATTCACATCACCGACAACGGCATTATTCCGCTCAAGGAACGCATTGTCGATGAATATTACGATCCGGTCCTGTGGCTGTGGCGTAAGGTCACCGGTCGCGGCAACAGCAAGCGAACCCCTCTGCCGGTGATCCAGAAACCGTTCTGAAACAACAGACCGGCCCCGAGCGCAAGCGCGTGGGTGCTTCGCAAAACCCCTCGCTTGCGCTCGGGGCTGGTCCGCGATGAAACCGCTTCTCAGCCGCAAGCAGCCTATCTACTTCATCTCTTGTCCCGGGATGGCGCGCATCTTCCGCGGTTCGGGCAGCAGTTGCTCCTTTCCCGTCGATGGGACGATCGGCACAGGGACAGGTTGATCGCCAGTTAGGCTGCAATCGCAGTCGCGGATTTCGTCGATCCACACCCCGCGGGCATCGAGAGGCATCAGTTCGAGGTCCCGATACAGCTGCAGCCGGGCGTCCAGGTAGTTGATCCAGACGGTCAGCAGGGCGTCCTGAGACATTGGCAGCGTGCGCTGAGCATTCAGAAGCTGTTGCGTCAGGGCCGCGGGGCCGTCCGCGCCGGCACGGTTGGCTGTCTGGCCCGCCGGGACGGGCGGAGCAGTCGGCGCTTGCAAGCTCTCCAGGGAACTGTCGATGGTCAGATAGGCCAGTTCGAGCTGGCGCTTTTGCACCTTGTACGCCTCGGCGAACTGTCGCAACAGATACAACTCCGTGTTCACGGCCTTGACCGCAAGGTCCTCGGCCTCCTGGAGCGCCCGCCGCTGCCGCTGATAGGCGATCAGACTGGCACGGTAGTTGTTCCGTTCCTGAATCCGCGTCAGAGGCAGACGGGCGTCCAGGACGAGCTGATGGGCGTTGCCGCTGCCGCCGATGTTCAGCGGTTGTGCTGTTCCCAGGGGAGACGTCGAGGTCAGATTATAGCGCACGTTGAACGTACCCATGAGCGCGTTGGCATACACCGCAAGCTGGCGCCAGGCATCCACAAGCTGAGCGCGAACGTTCATGAGGTCGAGACGGTTCAGAAGGGCGTGCTGGGCGCCTGCCGCCTGCGCCCTGGTCAGATCGTCCTTGACGAGATCGACTCCATCGGCGCAGCAGCGCGGCAAATCGGGCCAACTGGCATGGACCACCTCCCACTGGTCGTCGCGGGCCGCAACCAGCACCTTTTGCCAGGAACTGACCACACTCTGGAATTGTCTGATGCGCTGGCGCTCGCCGGCCACATCAGGCTTTTTCGGCTTGCCCATTTCCACATAGTTGTCCGTGTACAGGCGCAGGGCGCGCTCGAAGTTGCCCAGGTCGCGCTGGCCATTCACCTCTCGCAGTCGAGTTCGGTCGGCCGGAGTCGGCAACTCCCCCTTCCTTTGCTGAACGGCCTGGAGATCCAGCAGTTTCTGCGCCTCCAGACGCAACGACTCCAGGCGGGCGTCCAGCTCCTTTGCCGACAGTTTCTCCCACTCGGCCCAGCGGGCGCGAATGCTGCCGGCAAAGGGCGTTCCCCGGACGAGGGCGGACGTCAGGAACAGCCGGAGCAGTTCGGCCCGCAGCCGGGGAGCGTGTTCCAGACCGATGAGGGCCGAGGCTGCCGCGACGGCCGCCTGTTCGTTCTCGATGATCGCCCTGGCCCGGCGGAATTGCTTCATCAGCGGACGCAGGACCGAATCGTCCATCTCGATGCTCAATTTCATCGGCACGCCGATCTCGATCTTGAAGGAATCGAGAGACTGAAGATACTGCTGCTGGTCGAGCAGAAGAGTTGCCCGGCCCGCCAGCAACTGTTGCTCGACCGACTGGACCTGCAGCGGCCCGACGACGTCTCCTTCCAGCAAGCCGCGGAAGCGCAGCAGGATGCCGCCGAGAACGTCGATGTTCTCCTGGTCGATGTAGACCTGAATCTTCTGTAGCATCGTGTTCAGGTAGCCGGAGGGCGGCGGCGTCAGGGCCGGCGACAGCGCGAGCGAGCCGGGAATTCGACCCGGAACGATCGGGCCGTTGATGGTCCCCGAGAAGGGGGCGATCACGCCGGGAGTCAGGCCAGAGGCGCCGAGACCCGAGTTCGTGGCCCCGCTGCTGCTCGACAGGACGCCCGTCGGCTGAAACGCGGACCCGTTGATGGCGCCGCCATTACTGCTGGCGATCTCGACATACAGTTCCTTGCGGAACCGGGCGAAGTTGCGGATGGCGTAGAGCAGGCTGCGTTCGGCCTGCGTCAGCGCCTCCAGGGCCACCGCCCGTCCGCCGCCGCGCAGCAACGGCTGGATGGCATTGAAATCCAGCGTGGAGACACTGATGGTCTTCTTCGGGTTGAGGAAGTCGAAGACGGTCTGGTTGGAGAAATTGAACAGTAGCAATGCCCCGGTGGGCAGGACCTTGCTGAAGCCAATGCCGTTGTTCAGGGTCCAGTTGCTTCTCTGCCCTTCGGGCGTCCTCGAGCCGGTGTAGGCGCGGATCGCCTCCGAGGCGGCAAAGGCCTGGCCCATGAAGGAGAATCGCTCCTGCGTCACCGGCAGGGCGGCGATGTAAAGGTTCTCGCGCTGGTCCTGATACTCGCGGCTATTGAACATGGCGAGTTCGGCCGCCTGGTCCAGGGTCAGCAGGTAGGTGGGCCGGTCCGTAATGTCGAGCAGCGACCGCGCCTTCGCCTGGGCGATTGCATCTTCCTGTTCGGGTTCTTTCATCGCCTTGGGCGCCGGCTGGGTGGCAGCAGTTCCCGTCGGACTCTGAACGCGAGGTTTGAGGTGGATGGTCGCCATCCCATCTGCTGTCTGTTGCTCCTGCCGCGGCGCTTGCCGGTCTTCCTGTGCTTCTTCGCCCGGCGTGGGTCCGGCAGCTTTCCGCTTCTCCTCAGCGTCTTCCTGAGCCTGCCGTTCGCGATTCGCCTTGTCCCACTGGGCGATGAGTTCGAGGTAGCCGGTCCCCTCGATGCGGGCGATGCCAACTTTCTTGGCGTTCTGCGGGTTGGGGGACAGGTCGTAGGCCGCCGGGTCGTCGGGCGGCTTGGGCGGATGATCGGGGTCGCTCGGATCGGCGAAGCGCGCCCGCGGATCGGCGTAGATGTGCCAGTTTTCGATCTTCCAGTCCGGGTACTTGTCTTTCTGCGCCAGCACCTCGGCAACCTCGTTGTCAGCCCGCTTGCGATAAAAGGGCCGCGTGCAACCCGAGGCTTGCACGAGCAAGCCGGTCGCCAGCGCGAAGTTGAGGACCGGACGCCACAGGGTGAGGAGCTTTCGCAGACGCGCCCCCCATCCCTGCCGACGCAGTTCCCCATGATGAATTTTCGCGCGGCCTGCCATGCGTCACCTGGTTCCGGACAGAAAAGACGGAAAAGGCGCTATACATGGTATCGGCAGCGGAGTTGATCTACCTTGAGACAGAGCGACGTTGCCACTTGCGGCTTGGCGCAACAGCCCACTTCCGTTTGTCGCGGGGTGTTCTTCTCGATTTTGGCGCTGAGCCGGGTCTGCCAGCCCTCACCCGGCCGCTTACGCGGCTCGGCTCGCCAATTCAGCACGGTTGAACGGAGCGGGGGCATCAGGCTACACTGAACAGCAGAGAAAAATCGAAGCCCCGTGGTTCGGCGGACGGAACAGAGTGTCTATTTCAGAAGAGAGGCCGTGATGGCCGAGGTCGAGCCGGATCAGGCCGCCAGGCTGGAACGCTACCGCACCTCGCCCTGTTCCGCCAGCGCGACGAGTTCGAGCGGCTGTTGCGGACCCATGAGATGCCGTGACTTTCTCTTGTGTATCAGCCCCGAGGATTTCCAACCATGCCTATTCTCGTGAAGTGCGGCGGCTGCGAGGCGAAGATGAACGCGCCCGATGCCGCGGCCGGCAAGAAGGTCAAATGTCCCAAGTGTGGCGGTATCGTTACCGTGCCGGGGGCCGCGCCCAGCAAAGTGGCCGCGGCGCCTGCGCCGAAACCCAGGAAGGCGCCGCCTCCTCCCGTCGAGGACGAGGACGAGGACCTGCCACCCCCGAAGAAAAAACCGCAGGTCGAAAAGGCCCCTGCGGACCCCGGCCAGGGTGAGGACTTCCTCGCGAACCTGCCGGCCGAGGAAGCCGAGCAGATCCGGGAAACGTTGAGCGGCAAGGAGCGTGTCCTCTGGGCCGGCAAACCCTCGGTCAAACTGATGGTGATGCGCTCCCTGCCCATCGCCCTCTTCGGCTGCATCTTCTTCATCGTCGCCATCGTCGTCTTCTTCATGATGCGCAGCGGACCAATGGGCCAGGACGCGGGCGCGCTGGGACTGCTGATGCCGCTCGTGTTCGGCGTGGTTTCCATTGGCATGGGGACCGCTCCCTTCTGGGCCAAGGCGCGGGCCGGACGCACGTTCTACGCCCTGACCAACCGCCGGGCGCTCGTCTGGAAGGGGGGCATCTTCTGGGGCGCAAGCTACGAGGAATTCAGCGCGGCGCAACTGGTGAATTACAAGCGCCAGAACTCATGGTTCGTCAAGGACGCCGGCGACCTCGTGTTCAAGGAAGAAGTACAAATCACCACGACGCACCACTCGGGAGGCTACAGGGGGGGACGTCATCGTTCCGGCGGCACCTCGCAATCGGTGCGCATTGTCCAGCACGGATTCCTCGCCATCCCAGCGGTACAGGAAGTCGAGTATCTGATCAAAAGCAAGATCGTCGAAAAATTCAATCGGGTACTCGACG
>JBBSDR010000657.1:0-4954 GCA_038240465.1 Gemmatales bacterium | reverse complement strand
TCATTGGTCATTGGTCATTGCGATTTGCGATTTGCCGATCAATCGCCTCGGCCACCGCGAGACGCACCTCGGGGAATGGCTCCAGTACGCTCAACAGCAGCGCGATCATTTGCTGCGTCTCGCGCCGTTCGAGGAGCCGGCTCGCCTGGGCCGCCTGATTCTGGGCGCGCGGCGGATTGGTCCAGCCGGGCGCTTCCGGCGCGTCCTTGCCGGGACCGCACTTCAGCCAGGCGAGCGGATCCTTCGTCATCGCCCGCGCCTCGGCCCCGAGACGGGCCTGGGCGTGCGCTTGCTGGATCGCCACCCGGAAGCCGCGACGCTTGCGATACCAGCGCAGGAAGACATCGCGCGGCAGACCAGCCGCCTCGGCGGCGACGTGCGGATACGCCCCCGAGAGGATGTAGCGACAGATGAGCGCTTGCAGCTCGATGGTCAGACGTGGACGGGCCGTGGTCATAGGTGCATCAGGGAATGGGCCACTTCCGCGGACAGGGCCGGGCCGATGTACTCGAAGCCCGCGGTCAGGCGTGTGCTGGCGTGTTTCATGACGTCGCCGTGTCCCGCCAGCGAGGGACGGCGCGTCATCCTCCACAACCGGGAACGCAAGCGGGCGCGGATCATGCCCGGATGCGTCGTCGTACTGATGGCGCGATGGCCAAGCCCTTTCCACAGGCTCGCGATCGTCGCCGACAGCACGTTGCCGATACCGATGCCCTGGTAGTCGGGCAGGGTGACGGTGCGGTGTTCGCGTCGCGTCCCCGGACCCTTGCCGTAGAACGGCACCCAGGCGCTGAAGGCGACGGACCGCTCCTTCCAGGTCGCCATCCAGCAGATGGCGGCCGGCATCAGGGCGTGGCTCAGATAGTGATGGCCAGCAAAGAGCGGCCACGCCGATGCCTTGCAGCGAAAGACGACAAGATCGATGGCCGGCCGTTGTTGAAGACACCTCCGGGTAAAGGTTTGCTCGGCCGGCCGCAGCACCCAGTCGGGTTGCAGCCACTCCTCGACGTCCTCATGACAGGTGACCGCGATCGCTTGCAGATTGCGCCGCCGTACCGTGCGCGCGAGAGCAGCGCTGCCAACCTGGGCAACCGTGCGATCAACCGTGCTGCTGAACTCGTCGATGACAATCGCCTGACCGGGAATCGCGGCGGCCAGGAGGCGGGCGAGCGTCACGCGGAATTGCTGGCCGGTCGAGAGGACGCGAAAAGGCCGCAGCCACGCCGGCGGACTGGAGAAGCCGACACTCGACAGCAACTCGACGACATCCTTGATGGATAGCTCCGGCGGAAAGGCGTCGAGCAGCGAGCGATCGTCGGCCCAGACTTCGAGCGCCTGTTGCCGTGCCAGGGTCTCGCCAAACAGGTGCCGGGCGATGGTCGATTTGCCACATCCCGAGGGACCGACGATGAGACCGAGGTTCCAGGGCCGCTCGTGCAGCGGCAGTTCGACGTCCCAGGAGAGCGTCGAGGTTTTCTGTTCCGTCAGATCGAACAGCCCGCGCACCTGGGCGACGCGCGGCGACTCGACGACGGGTGATGACACGGTGATTTTCATTCGCGTTTCCCCGCTCATGAGAGCAATGCTCGACAGCGCAGTCCCTCGGCCTGAAATCGCTGCAACATCTCGACCTGATTCGCTTCGTTGTCGCACTCGATCAGCACCAGCCACTGCTCCGGCAACTCGTTCGTCACAGCGCGTTTCGCCTTCTCGATGGCCGCACCGACGCACTGTCCTGCCGCCTCGACCGCCTCCCAGATCTGCCGGACCGCTGCCGAGTCCGGCTCGGCCAGGGCGCGCAGTTCAGCCAGCGTTTGCGCCTCGTACTGGGCCAGTAGCGCCAGCGGATCGATGGCCAGCAACAGCCGGCGCGCCTCCGCGTCATCGACGTCGAGTACCTCGACGTGTACCATCTGCTCGGGATCGAACGAGGCGCGGAGGTGGCCGTCGATCAGCTTGAGCCGGCCGTCGGCAAGCTCGTAAGCCAGCAGACTGCGCGCGAAGCCGATCTCGTCGTAGAGGGCGCGGAGCGCGGCTCGCTGCGTTTCGGGATGGATGCGCGGGTTCATTTCGTGTGGCACCAGTTCACCGGCGCGGACGACGGCATGGCGCTTGATGCGATTGCGTGGCGCGGTCATTGGTTTCCTTCTCAGTTGCTCAGTTTGACGTAACCCAGATAAGTCCCGCCGCGTGCGTCTACCACGACGCTGCTGATCGACCAGGTTGTTGCGAAATCGCGCATGGCGAAGAGCTTGATTGTCTTGCTCCCCGTACAGGTGAAAATGACCGCGATTGTCCCGGAACCCTGATACGGCTGTGAGGTGACGGCACCAAAGACAACGAGGGTATCCGAACCGGCAAGGTCGGTGCTGTCGGTCGAGTTTCTCAGCCGGGCGGTGATCGAACCAGCCGAGCCAGCCAGGAATAACACATTCCCATGCACCGTTGCCAGAAGCAGGTAGGTCCCTGCCGTCGGCAGTGTCACGGAGAGACCGGTGTCCTCGAAAGTGCCGTTGGCCGAGGTGATGGAGTGGCTCGATCCCAACTGGCTCAGCGATGACGTGGCCGTCGGCAAGCCGCTCCAGCCCCTGGTTCCCGAGCCGTTCGTGCCGTAGACCTGGTTGTTTCCCGGCGAGGCCGAGTCGTTGACCAGTTGGATCTTGTTTCCCGATGAGCCGTCGCCCTGGACCGAATCCGCCGTGTTGACCGTACTGCCGGACGGTTGCGCATACCAGCCCTTGACGCCGCTCGAATTGGTGCCGTAGAGCATCGAGTTGCCGGGACTGGCGCTGTCGCCCTTGAGCTTGACGCCGCTGGCATCGAGATCGATGGACATTTGGGTCACAACGCTGAGTGTCCCCGTGGTGGTGATCGGCCCACCCGTCAAGCCATTGCCGGTGGAAACCTGCGTCACCGCCGCCGGGAGCGCATGGTAGCCCTTCGCTCCACTGCCATCCGTGCCGTAGTACTGCGAGTTGCCGGGACTGGCCGAGTCTCCCACCAGTTTGATGCCCGAGCCGTCGGACGTCAGGCTCATTTGCAACTGCACATTCCACGACAACTGGTTGTTCGGATCGTCGTAGAACGGATGGACGGTGTTGGTGTTGATCGTCGCATTGCCGACGGCGTCCTGAGCCTGCTCATCGGTGTAAACCGCGACAGTCAGGTCGATGCGCGCCTGGTTCGCGGCCGGCTGGCTGACCGAGAAGCCGTCCGCCTGATCGAAGATCAGCGTGGTAATGCCCGTCAGCGTCGGATTGTTGTCCGCTTCCTTCACGGTGATGGCCACGACATACCCCTTCACGAGATAGGCTCGCAGAATATCGCTTCCCAGCAAGGCACGCTCGCGCTCGACGAAGACGACCGTGTAGGCATCGCCGTGTTGGTCCGGCACCCACACCGTTGTCTGACTCGCGCCTCCCGGCCACAGATCCGGCAGATCGGTGCCGAGCGGCACTTCGAGAGTCGCCGTCCAGAACCCAGTGCGATCGCCCTCGTTGACTCGGTTGCCCTGCTGCCAGCGATCGACGAGGAAGCCGCTCAGCCCCGAAAAGTCGGGCGCGGCGCCCGGCAGGCTGCCCGCCAGGTAGACATCGAAAGTCGTGTTTGGCGTTTTCACAGTTCGTTCGTTGGAAAGGCCACACTGAGCCGGTTGAGAAAGACGCGCTTGTACCGGGCCGCCGTGCCTCGATTGAGCAGTTCGACAAAGACGACATTGAAGCCGGTGCCGGTCTTGTCGGGAACGTACACCCGATTGATCGGCGCGTTCGGATAGCTATCGCGGACGTCGATGGCCGCGTCGAGGTAGAGCAGGTGCGTCCAGCGAAACGTCTGGTCGCCCTCGCTGGTCGCGCTGCCCTGCTCGAACCGCGCCACAAGAGTACAGGCAGTCCCGGCGACGTCGGCCGCGGCGGGCGGCACGTTGGGGCTGTAGTAGATGTCGCAGGTGGTGTTGTTCGCCGGCCGGGCCTTGTCGCGCACCGGAACGCCCGGCGGACGCAGCGGCGGCTTCTTCCTGGGCTTCTGCTGCGCTCGCTGTTGCTGCTTGCGCACGCGGACAACCTTGCGTTGGTTTCGCAGCAGATCATGAGAGTTCGGTCGTTTCTTTTTCATGGCAGGATCGGGTAGCGGCGATAGGAAGCGAGCAGCGCGGCGGCCGTGACCGTCGGCAGATCGGGTCCGATGGCCGGGTTCTCTTTCGTCTCCCAGTACAGGGCGGCGACCCACTCGGCGCACGCTTCCTGGACGTCCTCGGGAATGGTGGCGTAACCGGCGGAGTAGAGGACGCGATAGTTGTCGCGGCCCTCGACCCAGGCGCCGAGCGAGGCGCCGGTAATGTTGTCGAAGCCGATGGCGCCGAGGCCGCGGCGGAGCAGCCAGCCGCGCGCCGCATCGACCTCGTAATCGCTCAGCTCATCGACGTGCAGCTTGAGCGGCGCATCGGTGTTCTTCGCGTTGAGCGATCCCTGGATGGATCCCAGGTCGGCGCTGGGCCAGAGACCGTAGTTGCTGTCGGCCAGACTGGCGCTCCAGCCGTTGCCCAGGGCGTTGACCGCATTCGCGACCGCCTGAAGGGTCACATTGCCGGCCCAGGTGATGCTGGTATCGGTACTGGAAGTGCCGGACGCGACACGGACGAGCGTCAATCCCGTCGCACCGACGGCGACGGTGGCGCGCTGGTTGGAACTGCTGGTGTTGCGGATCGTCAGCATCATCCTCGGCCCTGCCGCGACCCGGCTGACGCTGAGGATCGGATACTGCCTGAGTTGCAGGCACCATTGACCGTCGCCGCTGTACAGTTCGTCGAACGACTGTGAATCGAACTCACGCCGGCAGTAACGCCGCACCGCCTTCGAGACTGCGGTGACGAGAGCACTGATGGTCGTGTCCTCGGCCGCGGAGAAGGAACTCTGGTTGATGCTGTACTTGGCGCGAGCGCTGGTGATGAGATCGG
>JBBSDR010000656.1:0-4954 GCA_038240465.1 Gemmatales bacterium | reverse complement strand
GGGGGGGGGGGGTGGGGCTCCCGCCGGCGCCAGGGACGCCGCCGGGGCCGCTAACCCGCGTGTCAAACTCTTTTGTGCTCTCACGGCGTGCGACCTAACACCAGCGGCGGTTTGCCGGCTTCGACGTCGTTCAGCACTTTCAACTTGATCTCGTTCAGCCTGTCCCGGTACTTGCCCTGCAACAGTTCCAGCCGCTCCAGCCGCAGATTGGCGCGGGGTCCGGGATAGCGAACGCCTTCTTTTTCCAGCAACACGGTGCGGCGCAGGTCGCGCTCGGTCTGCTCCAGATCGGCACGCACAAGATAACACAGGGCGCGGAGATACCACGCCGTCGAATCCTCTGGATTGTGGAGCAGGGTCGTCGTCACCTGAGAGAGCGCTTCCTCGATGCGCTCGTAACGCAGATGCTGCACGGCCTTGAGCAGCGAGTCCTCCACCACGCGCGGATCGCGCGGCTCAGCCCGCGCCGAGAGTTGCAGGCGTACGCCCTGAGCCGAGCGAGCCTTCCAGTCCGGATGACCGTCGAGCAGGGTCTTGACGAGTGCCTCGGCCTTGTTATCGAGCGGGCCGATTCGGCTGTAACGCAGAATGAGCTTGCCATCGACGTCATGATAAGCGCGCTGAAAGGTGATGCCGTCCAGTTCGGGATAGGCCGGCATCACCACGCGCAGCCGGGACAGCATCGGATCGATCGGCAGCATCCGCACGCCTTCCAGCGACCAGCTATTGGGCAGATACGGACGCCATTCTGACGGTGCCAGTTCCTGGAGCAGCACCTCGAGCAGATGCCGCTGGCGTTCCTGCGATACCACGCCATGCAGCACGAAATTGCCCTTGGTGTCGTAGAAACCGCGCGTGATCCACACGCCATCCCAGCGCTCGGCGGGAGCAGCGCGCAGAGGGCCGGTCGATGCTTGAAGGAGCGTGCGCAGATGGGCGGTCAACCCACGGCGAACGGGCAGGTCCAGTTCGGGAGTCTCGGGCGGTTCCAGTTGGCCGATGATCGCGGGCAGCAGACGGGCGCTCGCCACCAGCGTGTCTCGGCGCCAGCCCAGGTCAGAGGTCGGCTGCTTCTTCAGACGTTCCTCGAGGATCTTCTTCAGTTCAGCGGCGTCCGCTTCGTTGGCAATGGATCCTTGCAGTTTCACCCGGCCCTTGTCGTCGAAGTAGAGGCGATGCAACAGCACGTCTTCGAGCCGGTCGGCCGCATAGCGCTTGAGATCGAGCAACACTTCATCGGTGCGGATGACGTCCATGTTCAGGAGCAGGCCATTCTGATCGACGCGCGGCGGACGTACCTCGAAATAGCGTGTCAGCAATTCGCGCAGGGCTTTTTCTTGCTTCGCCTCGCGCCACTGGCCGCGCAGGATCAGCTTGCCGGCCTTGTCGAACTCGCCCTCAAAACGCTTGGCGTCATCGCTGCGATAAAGGCGGACGCCGTCGAGCGGCTCGGCCTTCGCGATACGGACCTGCACTTCGGGACCAGGCTGGCCGACGACATCGACGTCATCGAGGTTGGCTGTCAGCGGAATGGCATCGATCTTGTTGGGCCGCGGTTGCTCCGGTGTCACCGGCGGATCGTCGGTCTTCGGCATCGGCGGCGGATCGCCGGGACGGGGCGGCGCCTTGAAGATGCCCCAGTTCAAGGCAATCTCGAGTTGCAGCTTCTCCGCCACTTCCGGACGCGGACGCGGGTCCTTGCCCGGCGCGGTGACGCCGGTCCCGATGCTGACGCCCTGGCAGCGCATCTCCAGTTTGCGAATGTCCAGCGCGGCATAGGAGAACCAGACGCGATCGAGACGCAACTGGCGATTCTCCTTGAATCCCGTGCTGACCGCGAGGCGTTCCTGAAGCGTCGGCTGCAAGGCAGGACCGCCGGCGCGGACCTCCAACAACCAGGGAGTGCCCGCGTTGCCGGGCCGGAAGCATGGATGATCGCGGCGGATGCCGGCGACGAAGGTGCGGGCGGCCTCGGCGTGCGCCGGCTTGATCGCATAAAGAGGGAAACGCAGGATCGCCTCGGCGTTGTACTCGGCGGCGACAAACAGCATGCCGTCGAGCTTTGGATCCAGCCCGGCCGTCTGTTGCAGGCGCGGGACGGGGTCCTCCGCGATCGGCTTGAGTGTGGCGAGTCCGAGGGCCGGTTTGGTGTCGGGGTGCGCCTCCTTCAACCAGCCCGCCTTCAACTGGTCGGCAAGGAAGCCGGTCAGAGGCTCCTCCTCTTTCGGCCATTCGGGAAAGAGAGAGACGCCGTAGAATCGGCAGACGAGATTGACGTCGTCGTAATCGAAGTGGATGCGATCGACGCGCGTCTGCCGGTGGGCGAGTTGCTTGCTCTCGCTGAGCCGCTTCTGAAACGCGGCGGGATTCAGCGGGAACGGAAAGGGGCGCAACTGGGCAATCCAGCGCGGCTCCTTTCTCGCGCCAGATGTTCGCAGCCATTCGGGACCGGCGGTCTCCAGTTCCTTGATGAAGTCCTCGATTTTCTTGATATGTTCCTTCTGGTTGATGAAGCCCTCAAGCCGAAGGGTGCCGTTCTTGTCGAACACGGCCCGTTCGATCAGCACGCCATCCAGTTCGGGCAGTCGATTGGCCATCTGCTGCAATCGATAGATGGGGCTGGTCACTGGAAGGATCTTCGTCGTCGGCAACGTCGCGTCGATCTCGAAGCGAAACTTGTTGACGCCCTTGAGCCGATCCCAGGCGGACTTGCCGGCGCGAAGCATGACGTCGCGCAACTTGCGGGCATCGTCGTCCTTGTTGAAGTTCGGCGTCAGACAGACGGCCTCGATCCAGCATTTGAGCTGAATCGGATCGCCCTCGTAGGCGAAGGAAACCCGGCGGACGAGTGTCTGCTGGCAGAGGTTCTTGACGGGGGCATCGAGTCCAGCGGCGCTGGCCAGTTCGGCTTGCAGCAGCGACACGGGGTCCCAGGCGGGCATGTTCAGCACCCACGACTTCCCGGGCTTGCCGGCCTCGACCCGCAGCCAGTTCGGCTTGTCGGCCGCCACCTTCTCCACCAACTTCTCGGCAAGCGGGCGCTGGGCTTCGGTGCCGACCAGGCCCTCGAAGACGATCTGACCCTCGGCGTTGAATGAGGCGCCGCTGAAGAGAGTGCCATCGAGTTCCTTCGACTCACCGGCCAGTTGCTGCAGCCGGCGCGTCGGCTGCTCGGCGATCTTGACCGGCTGGATGCCGCCGATGCTGATCGAGGGCTGGTCCTTCTTGTCGCGCTTGTCGAAGCGGTCCGTGATGTCGGGATAGGTCTGGTAGAACAGGTCGTTGAGCTTCTGGCGCAGGAGCATGTCCCGTTTGGTCTCATCGTTGAATTCCGGAGCGAGGCAGACGCCCACGAAGCGAAGCTCCAGGAGTTTGTCGTCGCTGTAGGCGAAGTAGACGCGATCGAGGCGCGTCGCCTTGAAGACGGGATCGCTGGCATCCTCGGCCATTTTCGCCTGCAGCACTTCGCGCTTGATCGGCTTGTTGAGGACCTCCGTATCGACCTTGAAGGGAGGCTCCTTCACGGGCGGCTTGTCCTTCGGTGGTGCGTCCTTGGGAGGGGGCGCATCCTTCGGCGGTGGGGCATCCTTGACCGGAGGTGTGTCCTTGGTGGGCGGTTTGTCTTTCTGGTCCTGAGCCTGAACGAGACCGAGGCTCGCGGTCAGGACGGCAGCGGCCACGACCAGCACGGCGCTCGCCAGGATGGATCGGGACCAGGGGGTGCGTTGAGGCGTCGGCATCGAATCCTCGCAATCTGGAGAGCAGGTACTTCTTCGCCGCTTGCGGCTTAGCGGTCTTTCCCGCTAAGCCGCAAGCGGCACTCATGCCTCCTGCACGCGAATCGCGACCATGGTGCAGTCGTCGTTGACAATCTTCTTGCGGTCGCGCAATCCCTCAAGGCGATTGCGCCAGGCGCTTTCCTCAAGCGATTCCAGCTTGTCCCAGTTCGGCTCCTTGCGCCGCTCCACGGCGCGCAGCAGATACTGCGACAGAGCGTCGGTGGCCAGCAGGAACAGGTCGTCCTTCTCGCAACGACCGGCGGCGAACAGCGGCGCCGGCTCGCCCACGTCGGAGCGCGTCGAGAGCAGCCAGGGGCGTTGGCGAATTGACGCGAGTGCGTCATCGGGAACGTCGCGCGCAGGCGATTGTTGCGGATCCAGAACAGGCAACTGTCGCCCACCGCCCACGCTTTCCAGGCCAGCGACCCTTCCGGCGCCCGGCCCAGTTGCCACGACAGGAACGTCGCCGCTCCGCCAGTCTGCTCGACCTTGTTCTGCTGCGACCAGCGCAACTGCGGGAAGTTGATCTGCTGCAGCCAGACCTTGCGGCAGCCGGCCAGCCAGGCCAGACGCTTCACTGTATCCGCTGGATCGATCCGCGTCTCCAGGTAACTTTGCGTCAGTAGCTGCGCCCAGCGCTTGACGAAGATTCCCTCGCTGGCCCCGTCCGAGACAACGGCCAGGCCATGCGCCTCGTCGATCGCGAAGGCGTCCTCGACCTCGTCTTCCGCGTTGCCTCGCTTGGGCATCGTCAGCCCCCGAATCGTCAGCCGGGCTTTTCCCTGCTCCTGCACCGCCAGCGGCCGGGCCTGTTTCAGCAGCGCTTTCACCAGCGGCAGCGGATCGCTGTTGACGGCCAGGGCGCGCGCCGGCTTTCTCAGCAGCACCGGACTGCTGTGCCGCCACAGCCGGGTCAGGGCGCGCGACAGCTTCGAGACAGGCCCCTTGCCGATCAGCCCCGCGGTGTCCATCTGGATCACGGCGCCCGCGCGACGCCATTCGACCACGCGTTCCGGCGTGCACCCGTAATACCGCTCGGGATGCGCGAGCACCGGCACCACGCCAGAGCAACGAATGCGATAGAGCTCGCTGCCCGCCTGCGCCGGCACGCCCTGCATGGGAAATTCGACGAGTACTGCGCCGGATCCGCCAAGGCTGAGCGCACGCGACCGCAG
>JBBSDR010000655.1:0-4958 GCA_038240465.1 Gemmatales bacterium | reverse complement strand
GGCGGCGGGCGGCAAGGCGATGGCCTCGCGGATGAAGCTTGCCGACGATCGCTGTGTCCGCAATGAGTTCTTCGAGGCTGAGGTCGATCCGCACACCGGCGGCTTGAAGCGCATTTCCGACATGCGAATGCACGTCGCCCGCCTGGGCCAGCAACTCGTCTACAATCCCGGCGCCCAGTTGCGCGTCGCCAAGATCACGACGACATCGACCGGGCCGGCGTTTGGCGAGATCGTCAGCGAAGGCACTCTCGTCAATGAACACGAGGAAGTGCTGGCCACGTTCAAGCAGCGTTTCCGCGCCTGGCTGGGCAGGCCGGTGCTGGACCTGCGCATCGAACTGGTGCCGCAGGTCAAGCCCGTCGGTTATCCCTGGCACGCCTACTACGGCAGCCGATTCGCCTGGCGCGACGAGCGCTCGCTGCTGCTGCGCGGGGTCCACTGTCTGGGTTATTTGACGAGCCAGATGAGACCGGAGTCGCCGGACTATCTGGAAATGCGCGCCGGGCGGACGAACACCATCCTGCTGATGGGCGGGTTGCCGTTCCATCAGCGGCAGGGCGGCCGCATGGTCGATGTCATCCTGGTCCCCGAGGGCGAGGAGTGCCAGACGTTCGACCTGGCGATCGGTCTGGATCGCGAGTATCCGGCGCTGACGGCCTGCGGCATGGTCAGTCCCGTGACGGTGGTGCCAACGACGAAGGGACCGCCGCACATCGGCGCGACGGGCTGGCTGTTTCATCTCGACGCGCCGAACGTGCTGCTGACGAGTTTGCGTCCGGGGCCGGATGGCGCCGATGCGATCTTCGCGCGGATGACGGAGTGCGGCGTGCATGGCTCACACGTCGAGATGCGCTGTGTGAGGAACCCGGCGCGGGTACAGCAAATGAACTTTCGCGGCGAGGTGCAACTCTCGCCGGGAACGAACGAGGACGCGATCTACCTCGATCCGGCGCAGGGAGAATTGATGCCGTTGCGGATCGATTTCACGGTGGACGAGCCACCGCCCGCGCCCGACTTCGAGGCGCCGCCTTACGATTAGCGCGCCACATGCTCTGGTTAGCCGAAACGCGGAGTCCTCGGAGCGGAGCGCGTGGCGCTAACACCGGACGCGCTCCTGGTCAGCCGTGCCTCGTGTTACCACATCATGTACATTGGCGCGGGGGGATGCTACCCTGAACGACAGATTTCTGTTCCGTGCAGGGCTGGTCCTCCATGAAGGCAACCTTTGACAGCAAAACCGCCGCCGTCTCGCCTGCTTTCAGCAGCTCGCCCAGCGCGACGGATATCTCGCTTCCCTCGCTGCTGATCCCCCGGAACGGCGCTACCCTCGACCAGTTCCTTCAGTTCGGTCGCTCCTGCGCCTGTGCTGTCCTCGCCCTTGCGAGCCTGGCCCTCCTTGGTCAGGTGACCGGCTGGATCTGGCTCGCCGGCGGTCCAAGCGGCGAGCAGAACGTCCCGATGGCCCCCAGCACGGCCCTCACCTTTCTCGTCCTCGGCAGCGTCCTGCTGGCCGCTTCACGTCCTGAGATGCGGTCGCGTTATTCGTTCCATCTCCAGGTCGCGACGATTCTGCCCGCTATCTGGGGAGCCATCAAACTCTTAGAGTGGACGGTCCATGCACGAAATCCAGACTTCATTTGGAGCCTTGAACGCTTCCTCATTTCCAGCGCCAGTGACGTGAAGGTCAACTTCATGGCGCCGATCACCGGCATCAGTTTCCTTGTTTCCAGTCTCGCTCTGTTCCTGTTTCTCCGGCGGCAACAACCGGAGAACACCCTCAACCGCCTACCCGGTCTGCTGGGCAGCCTCGCCGGCAGCCTCAATCTCCTCGTGCTGATGGGCTATCTCTATGGCACTCCGGACATCTATGGAGCCGGCGGCGATCTCGTCGCTTTCCCGACCGCTCTCGCCTTTCTCTGTTTCGTTGCCGGCCTGTTCTGCCTGCTCGGTCCGGAAGCGTTTCCCTTGCACCTGTTCGTCGGTCCCAGTACCCAGGCGCTGTTGCTGCGCTCCTTCTTGCCGTTGACCGTCGGGACGATTGTCGTCGAAGGAGTGCTGCGCTGTCGAGTGCTGGTCGATGTGAAGAACCAGATCCTCACCGCGGCGGTCTCGGTTGTCGCCAGTGCCGCGGTTGTCAGCCTGCTGGTGTGGCGCATCGCCGATTCGATTGGCCGCAAGTTCGACGCGGCAGAGGCAGCCCGGCAGCGCGCCCTGAATGCTCTGCGGCTGGCCAAGGAGACGGCCGAACACGCCAACATGAGCAAGAGCCAGTTCCTGGCCAACATGAGCCATGAGTTGCGCACACCGCTCAACGCCATCATCGGCTACAGCGAACTGTTGCAGGAAGAGGCAAGCGACGCCGGCCACCCGGACTACCTGCCCGACCTGCTCCGCATCCACGCCTCGGGCAAGCACCTGCTCGCCCTCATCAACGACATTTTGGACCTGTCCAAGATCGAGGCCGAGAAGAGCGAACTGTTTCCCGAAGTGTTCGACATCGATGACTTCATCAAGGAAATCACGACCAACGTGACACCGCTGGTTCAGAAGAACGCGAACGTCCTCGCGATCGACAAGCCTGCTCCGCTCGGCAAAGTGTATCTCGATGTCACTCGGGTGCGCCAGTGCCTGTACAACCTGATCTCCAACTCCTGCAAGTTCACGCACAACGGCACCATCACTCTGCGCGCGGAACGGGCCACGATTGTCGAACACGACACTCCCGGCGACGACGGCCGCCGGCAGGACTGGCTGACGCTGAGCGTGCGCGACACGGGCATCGGCATGACGCCGGAACAATTGGCCAAGCTCTTCAAGCCGTTCACACAGGCCGACGCCTCGACGACGCGCAAGTACGGCGGCACCGGCCTTGGCCTGACGATCTGTCTGAAGCTGTGCGAGATGCTGGGCGGCACGGTCGAGGTCGAGAGCGAGCCGGGCGAGGGATCAACGTTCACTCTCCGGCTGCCCGCCGATGCGCGCCGGGACATGGAGCCGGCCAGGGAGCCGGCCGGGACGCCGTCGGACAGGGGCAAGATGAGGACGGTGCTGGTCATCGACGACGATCCGGCGGTGCGCGACGTTCTGGCGCGGTTTCTGGGCCGCGAGGGGTTCCGGACGCTGGCGGCAGCGAGCGGCGAGGAAGGGCTGCGGCTGGCCCGAGAGCAGCGGGCGAGCGCCATCACCCTTGACGTGATGATGCCGGGGATGGACGGCTGGGCCGTGCTGCTGGCCCTGAAGGCGGACCATCATCTGGCTGATATTCCCGTAATCATGCTGACGATGGTCGATGACCGCAACCTTGGCTACACCCTGGGAGCGTCGGAGTATCTGACGAAGCCCGTGGATCGGCAGCGCCTGCTGGCCGTGCTGAAGAAGTTGTGTCCGGCGGGGGGCAAGTCGGTCCTGGTGGTCGAGGACGATGCGGAGACGCGCGACTTACTGCGGCGCACTCTGGAGACGGACGGCTGGCAGGTGGCCGAGGCGGAGAACGGCCGCGCGGGCCTGGCGCGAGTCCAGGAACGGTGTCCGGGCGCGATTGTCCTCGATCTGATGATGCCGGAAATGGATGGCTTCGAGTTTGTGCGCGAGTTGCGGAGCCGGCCGGAGTGGCAGACGATTCCGATCCTGGTCGTGACGGCCAAGACCATCACGGCCGAGGACCGAGCGCGACTGAACGGACAGGTGAGCAAGGTGCTGCAAAAGGGTGCGTACACGCGCGAGGAGTTGCTGCGCGAGGTGAGCGCGACGCTGACGCGGCAGTTGAGTACGACGTCATGAGGTCACCAGCCCGGAGCGCAAGCGACGGGTACTTGCGAGGGCCCCGTCGCTTGCGCTCCGGGCTGGTAATGGTCAAATCCGATCGGAGGGCAAATGTCATTGCGAGTGCGCGACGCTCACGGTAGCATCACTGCCTGACCGTGCGGCTTGCACTCTTTCGAGAATGTCAATGAACCGCGACACTGAAATCGTCGTCGAGAAGCACCCGCCCGAGCGGCGTCAGCCGAGGGTCGTCACTGCCCATTGCGGCTGCTGCTGCTGTTGCTGCTGCTGTCTGCACTCCGTCGGCGGCCTGGTCGGAGCGGCCATGGGATCGGCACCCGTCCAGGGACACGATGAGGGCTATTACATCGAGGACGAGAGCAATCCGGGCCAGTACAAGTTGATCCGTGTCCCGGGCCAGAAAACCACGAACGCCGCTATCGGCTCCTACTGGCTTCTCTTCGGCATCCTTTGCGCCGTGACGGCCGTGATCCCCTTTGGCAACGAAATAGGCGGCGGACTCTTCGTTGTCATTATGGCCCTGCCCGGCGTTCAGTTGACCGCATCGTTCGCCGCCCTGCTCGCCGTCGCGTTCCGGAGCGGCGGCAAGCCGGAGTACCAGCAGATCGGCAAAATCACGCTCTTCACAATCCTCGGCACCATGATCGGCACCGGCATCATGTGGCTCACCTGTATTGGGTCGAGCGGTTTCCGGGGCATCTTCTAGTCGCGGGAGTCTCGCTCATGTCCACCGCTGCTGCTCGTCCTGGTCCGCCACGTCCACCGAAGAAACCGTTCCGCAAGCGCTACGCGGTCCTGTTGACCCTGCTGGGCTTGCTCGCGATCCTCCTCATCGTCGGAGTTGTCCGCGGCACCTGGGCCGACAGGGAGCCGCGCGATTCGAAATCGACTGACGAGGGAGTGATATGCCGGCTCTATCAGCCGCCCGAGGGAGACTGGCAGGTGCGCTGTTCCATGATCCTCGACGAACCGTTCGAGAAGGTCTGGAGCGTGGTGACCGACTACGACAACTTCACCACCATTTTTCCGACGCTGGAGTCGTGCGATTTCGAGCGGTCGAAGAATGGCGACGTCCGTCTGTTCGGCGAAGCGCACTCGGCCATCGGCACCTGGCCGTGTGGGATCATCGTCAATCACGCGGTGGCGCCGGGGCGTTTGCACACGCCCAGGGGGGG
>JBBSDR010000654.1:0-4959 GCA_038240465.1 Gemmatales bacterium | reverse complement strand
TGATCGTTCTCTGCTTGGAGTGCGCAGCAGCGTTGTTCCCAATCCGCACAACGACTACAGGTGCTATGCCTCATGTTTACCATGGCCATCTTTGTAGTCCGGCTACGTTTTTTGGCCAGATCGCCGGTGAACGGTTACGAGGATTTTTTGCCTCCCGTCCTCCCGAAAAAGCGTGCCGGGGTCCTCTTCTCCTTCCACCTCGACACGCAGCACGAGTTCTCCAGGCTGATCCGGGCCGATCATCAACGGCTTGTCGATGGGAATGCTGCCTTCCTTTTCCTTGACCCTGAGTTGGAAATCGGCCTGCGCTCTCTTCCGGCTGGTGACTTCGTAAGTGATCGGTCCCAGGTCAACGCTTTCCGTCTGGCTTTTGACGATGGTCCCCGCCTCATCCACCCAGAAGATGGAATCGGGTAAATAAGACCTGCGCGGATGGCTTTGCTGCACGGCCATGAGGTTTTTCTTCCCCTTGGCCAACTCCACGAGTTCCGTCGCCCGGACCGTCCAGGTGATAGGCTGGACCCGGTGCAGAGTGAAATCGAAGGATTTGATCTGGAACACGTCTTTGGCTTTGAGTTTCTTGCCGCCGAAGAAGGTTTCCTGGGCATACAACCCCAGCACCTCCTTGTCCCAGGGAACTTTCTGGGTAAACCGGGTTGGCTTGCCGTCGTCTTCCAGCACTCGCAAGGTCAGGTCCGATCCGTCGATGGTGCCGCGTACTTTCAGCACCTGTTCCTTGCTGAGATGGAGGCGGTAAGCGATTTCCACAACTTTTCCGGTTTCCGTTTCCACGGTCTCGAACCAGGATTTTTCCTTGAACGGTTTGTCGCCCGCCACGATCGTGGTTTCCTCGAAGAGAACGGTCCGGATCAACTTGATTCCCTTCTGTTCGATTTCCTGCGCCTGGATGTGCTGATAGCCGAGCTTGCCCCCTTTGGCATGGAGGTCCATCCATCGCTCCAGGAGGATTTTGCCTTTAGCCTGGCCGCCATTCAAGGGGGAGACGAAAGCCGGGACAAGCAGAAGCACAACAGACCAGGTCAATTTTCGCAACAGCATGCGATTTTCCTTTTGGTCAGAGCCGGTCGGACGTAGCCAATGGTTAGAGGCGTGGCTTTCTTCGTGTGGAAGAGGGCCTCGCCATGAAAACTTGTTGGGTCCTCTGAATGCTCGGTCGTGGACGTTTCCGAACGCCCCAACTTAGCAGCCGGCTCACGCGGACACGGCGTTGAAGCTGCACAAACCAACAGTCGCGAGGCGGTCTGCAACAACGGCGTTGTCAGGTGATGCCCTTGCTGCGTGGACGGCTACCGCGGTGGGGAGGACCTCTTATCGACCACCTGGAAGTCATCTACGCTGATGTATCCCAGTGACTTCAAAACCGCCGCCACACGCTCCGACGCTGGTTGTCCACCCTGACCAAACGCAAGGGTAAGATCCTGTCTCGCTTGCGTGCTGGCCGCGTCTTCGTCGGCAAACACTTGATCTGGTCTGACGAGGACAAAGTGATACTGCCACTGGTCAGGCCGAGTTTCCTTTAGACAGGCGATCGACGGCACAAACCGACCCGGGCCAGCGTAACTCCCTGGCTCGAAGCGAAATCTCTTTGAGTGAGGATTGTCGTGCCGCATCGGGGATAACGAACCTCCAATAAGGACTGCAGCGCCAAATCCTCTGTGCGGACCAACTCGACGCCGTCGGCACCCGCCAACCGGCCTCCAGCGGTCTCGCCCAGCACCGCGGCGAACTCTTGGAAATGATTCTCGTCGGTGTTCTCGAAAAGAAAAGGGGGGTCAAACCCCGATCCAAATTAATGGAGTTTGACCCTTTTCTTTGTCCTTTCTTTGTTTGCTTCTCGTCAGCAACATCCTCAGGCCGGGGTCAGGTGAAGCGATTTGTTAGGCCGGGTTTTCGACAGCACGCCGGTCCCGCAAGTACTCGCGCAGAGCCTCGTTCACCGCCGCCTCGTCCGCGAAAGCCGCGCCTACGTCATCGGCGAGCCGCACAATCCTCAGGCGCTCGCGGTAACGCGCCGCGTACTTGCCGCGGACGACCCCGCGCATCGCGCGGAAGTCATACTCGGGGCGCATTTCGTCGTCGGGCGGCTTCGGCTCGTCAGGGGAAACTGCCATCCTCGTAATCCCTCCGTTCTCGGCGGCTCGCCTCGCGGGCGCTGATGATGCGCACCCGATTGTCTCGGTCGGTGTGCGATATCACGAGCAACCGTCCCTCGAGAGAAGTCCCCATCGTGATGTACCGGTCCTCTTCGTCAGAATGATCCGGGTCGTAGCCAGTCAGTGCCCGCGGGTCGGCGAACACGGTCTGGGCTTCTGGGAACGCCACCCCGTGCTTCCCTTCGATCGACGCGGCCTTGTCGTCGTCCCATTCAAATTCCATCCCCGGACTCCGCCAGGACACCTTCTCCTTCGATCATTCTTTCTCGGGGTACAGCCGGCGTCAAGGCCGTGGCGAAAAAGAAAAGGGGTCGAACCAAATCTAGAGCGTATCCAATTTGGATCGGAGTTTGCCCCCTTTTCCTTGTCGTTCAAGGATTCCTGCCACACGGAAGGACTTCGGCCATGACGCTTCCGAATAGCTCCGGCAGCGCGCAAATGCAGGCGCTCAACGCGCTGCTTGCTGGTTGATTGGGTTGCGAAGCCAGAAAGCGAGGCCGCATGCGGATACGAGCGCGCACCCCGGATGGAAATCGCACCTGCTGGGGTGTGAGGGCGGTGGAATGAAACGAACCCGCCGCAGACGTGCATTATAGATGATGCACGCAGTCCGCGCTTGCGAAGAAGACAATACGCCTCTATTTTCCCGAAAAGACACAACTGACCCAGTTGCCGTGAAGTATTCGCAAGGCCCAAAACGGTCAAGATGATCTTGACACACCTTGCGCACTCCGAACAGGCATCTCTCCCAGACCGGCAGCCGCCACCAGGGCCGCGCCGCAAGCCGCCTCCTCTCGATGACGCGGAAAGACCAGCGGCAAGCCGAATGCCTCGCTCACAATCCGCGCCAGCAGCGCGTTTTCGCGCAAGCCATTGCCCGCTCCCACCAGCCGGGTCGCTCCCTGGCCCATCCGCTCATATCCCGTGTGAAACGCTCGCGCCATCCCCTCCAGCAGCGCGCGCGTCATGCAGGCCGGCGTGAAGTTCTCGACGGATATGCCACTCCAGGAAGCCCGTAACTCGGGGCAAGCGCGAGTGCCGCTGAAGAACGGCTCACAGACGATGCCGCCCGCACCCGCCGGCACCTCCTCCGCCAGTCGATTCATCATCGCATAGAGCGGCTCGCTCGACTCGACACCAAACAGCACGCCTACCTGCCGGAAGAAGCGTTCGAGGACCGCATACGCCGCGCCGCCGCTCAGGCCAGCCGAGACGAGCAGATAGCCGCCGCGCGGAAACGGCCTCGTCTCCAGCATGGGATCGAAGACGAAACGCTCGCTGAATGCCGCCACCTGGCCCCCAGTGCCGACGTTGACCAGGACCACTCCCGCCGGATCGCCGACGCTGCCGACAAAGCTCGCCTGATTGTCGCCAATGCCGGCACACACGGGCAAGCCAACCGGCAATCCCGTCGCCCGCGCCATCTCGGGTGTCAGTCCGCCGATGACCTCTCCTGAGACGCGCACCTCGGGAAAGAGGCTGTCCGGCAACTCAAGGGCGGCGAGCAACTCGGCGTCCCAGACGTTCCGCGTCACGTCCAGCAAGCCGCTGCTGGCGGCGCAGGTCGGATCGGTCACCGGGGCGCGGCCTGTCAGGATCGCGGCGAAATAGTCCATCAGGAAACACGCCGTCCCCTGAGCCGGCAAGACGCCGTTGCGCTTCATCCAGAAGAGCGTCAGTCCCATGTAGCCGGCAGCGAGACGACAGCCCGTCCGGCGCGGCGCATCGGGTCCAGCACGGTCGAGCGCTTCCGGGACGAGAGACGCGGCGCGTTTGTCCTGCCAGTTGATGAAGGGGGTCAGGGGAGTGAGGGCCGCATCGACGAGAACGACGCCGTGCTGCTGTCCGGTGATGCCCAGGCCGACTGGTTCGCGTCCGGCCAGTTGGATCGCCACGTCGCGCAGACAGCCACAGGCAATGTCAGCGATGGCCCGCGCATCCCACTCGCGGTAGCCGTGCGCCCGATCGCTGGCCGGCTTCTCGGCCGCGGTGGGCGCCGATGTGGAAGCCAGCACGTCGCCGCTGGTCGTGTCGAGGGCCAGGGCGGTGATCTTCGACGTACCCAGATCGACGCCGTACACAATCGGCATGGGAGGGTTCCTCGTTCAAGGGTGCGGCGAACGCCCCTCATGACGTTTCAGCAAGAGGTACTCCAGCAGCCACATCAGCAGCGCCAGACTGCGGTCTCCCTGATCGCGTCCCGGATCGAACTCCGACAGCAAGACACCGCGCACCTTCTCCGACCACAGCGACTCGATGACGGCCAGCACCTGCTGCGGGCTGAGGCCAAAGGGAACAGGCCGGGACACCGCCGGGAAGAAGGCCGGATCGAGGACGTCGCAGTCGATGTCGAGCAGGACGCAGCTGGCCCTGGGGCACGCCTGGCGAATTGGCTCGAGATCAAACGACGGTACGGGAATCGTGGCCCGATAGAACTTGCGGATGTCGTCGTCCGTCAGCAGCAGTTCGCGATGGCCGACGTTGATCAGCGGCGGCAGCGGTCCATCGACGTGCAAGAGGAAGTTGCCGTGCGATGGCTCCTGGCTGTAGCCGGCGAAATGATGAATGTCGAGATGAGCGTCGAGCTGGATGACGAGAGGCGGATCAGCGCGCGCGGCCAGCTCGTCGTAGACCGGCAGACAGCCGAGATGGTTGCCGGTGATCCAGATCAGGAAGTCGTCGCTGTCGAGGACCTGGCGCGCCAGCTTGCGGCCCTGGCGGCGCCAGTTGTGGTAGTCCTCGACCGCCTCGAAGCTGACTTGCTTGAGGCGAACGTGTCCGGTGT
>JBBSDR010000653.1:0-4965 GCA_038240465.1 Gemmatales bacterium | reverse complement strand
ATCAGGGGCAGTGTCACTCCTGCTTTCTTGAACCGCCCGCTGTCGATCGCCTGCTGCAGAGCTTCTTCCATTCGGTTGGCCTGCGACTGAACCGAATCGAGCAGCACGCAGTCCACAGGGTCTGCCTGTCCTGGCAACCGACGTTTTTCGGTCGCGTAGACAGCACCGGCATAGGTCGGCGGGAAGACTTTCGTCCCTTCGCCCCCCGCTGGTTGGAGTGCGACCCGGCACCGGGCGGCAGCGCCGTTCTGAGTAACCTCCTGTAGCTTCTTTAGAGTCAGCGTGGCCATGAGCGCTCTCTTATAACATTTCCAGAACTCGCTTCTATGTCTGCACTTTCTACTGTCGAATCGTTCATGTCACAATAACCATATCCCGCGAGTCGTGCTTCTCCACCGGCCTGCCCAGCGCCTCGATTCCGTCGGCGCAGCGGTTGCACAGGGGGATGAACAGCACCTGGTCTTCCTGAAGGCTGATAATGTCATACAGTCGGCTCTTCAGCCGTACAAGGTTCGCAGCGGTCAGCCGGCAGAGGAAGACTGAGTATTGCCGGCGGAAGCCGAAGTCCTCGCAGGTTTGGGCCACCTTTCGCAGTCGTTTCGGGTGGCAGATGTCGTAGGCAACCAGGTAGGAGTCCATCGTCCATCACCGGCCGGCGGACACCGACCGCTCGCCAGGATGTCAGCGGACAGTGAAGCCGGTGTACTCGGGGATGTCGCCACGGACGTAGGCGGCGAGCATTCGGGCCTGCACCTCGACCATCCTCCCGTAGGCCATTTTGTACCCGAAGACTGGGTGCGTTACCACCGTCGCCTTCCGCTGCTCGTAAGCCTGGAAGAATCGCCGCCGACCTTCCTCGGTCAGCTGGCACGCCTCGCGCCAGACCAGAAAATCCTTGGGCGTCAGGCTGCCGTTGTTGATCAGGGTCAGCACCACGGAGTCGGCGATGATGGCTCGGAACTCCTCCATGAGGTCAAGGGCCAGCGATGGTTTCCCGTGCCGGCCAACGTGGAAGAATCCGCAATAGGGATCGAAACCGACGGTACACAGGGCCGAGAAACAGTCCTTGAGCAGGATTGCGTAGCTGAAGGACAGGAGAGCGTTCACCGGATCACGGGGCGGGCGGCGATTCCGAGTCTTGAAATCGAAAGTCTTGCCTGGAACCGGACACTTGAGCATGCGCTGGAACTGGCTGAAATACAGGGCTGCGGCCTGACCCTCGGTGCCGAGCAGGACAGCCAGGTCGGCGATGCGATCGATGCGTTTCAGGAGGTCAGCCATCTCGCGAGCGGCCGGCTCGTCGCTGCCCCGGCCGTTCTCGTTGCCGTTTAGCGATTCATCGAGAGAACGAGATCGCAAGCAGCGCATCAGCAAGGTCCGCTGGTTGCTCACTTTGGCCTTCACGGCCGCCTTGGCCAAGGTCAAGGCTCGCTGCGGATCGGCGAACAGTCGGTACTGGTTCACCCGCAGCATGACGTTTTTCGTCGGCGCTGGCTGTAGTGCCGCGATGAATCGACCGTACCCCGTCATGTACACCACCGGGACATCCAGGGTTGCCAGGCATTCCAGGGCCTGAGTCGATACCTGGACGTTGCCGAAGATCACAACCTGCCGGGTGGCAGCAATCGGCACCCGCTGGATTTCTTGACCGTCCTTGCGGACGACCAGGTGCTCGCTGCGTTTGCCGACGTGGGAACCGGGTTCCTGAAGATAGAGAACGGCGCCCTCGTCGCATTGCGGCAGCACGCGGGTGATGCCGACTGCTGATTCCTCGGCCGGGGTCAGCTGCTGGCGGCCCAGGCAGTAGAGCGTTTCCTCGGGCTGGCAGACCGTTGCGAGCGAGCAACCGAAGCAGCGATGGCGCAGCTCGGCCGGCAAAGGCTCGGGCGGCGTGTCACGCTCTGATAGCTCGCGAATGGTCCGAATCGCCTGTAGAGTCTTGGTGCGGAGAGCTTCGTCGAGCGGCACATCGATGCGAGTCTTGCTGCCGATGTAGTAGAGGACGCCGCGTTGCACGGGCACTCCCAGTTCTTCTTCCAGCAACAGCCCCTGGGCGCAGACCTGGACAGCGTCGTTTTCCCAGTAAGGCGATAAGCCATTGACTCCGGGTGGGCCGCTACCGCGCTTGTATTCGACTGGACAGACGGCACCGTCCTTTTCCTCTACCAGGTCAAGCTTACCCGAGATGCCCAGCCGTTCGGAGCTGACCTGGACGCTGCGGGTGTGCAAAGCGTTGCCTTCTTTCCGTGGCCGGTGCTGAAGGTTGGGATCATCGACGCGGCGGTGCTGGAAGAGGCCGTCCTCGACGTGCTCGTTGAGAGGCATGATCGATTCGACGTACTCCAGGTAATACAGCCGCTGACAGTAGGTGACTTGGTTGAGGGCACGCACTGGGATCAGGTCAGTTGCGATGGCGGTCATGGAAGGGTCCCCGGTTTCAGAAGATTATCTGCACTCCTTCCCTTCTTTGATTCGAGGCAGGGCCGCCGTTACACGATTCAGTTCGTTTCTCTCCTTCCTTGGCGCAAAGCGCACCGCGAGAAATAGCACCGGCTGTCGCAAGCAACCCGATTAGGTTAGAATTGCACGGATCGAACCCAACATCTGGAGCCAAGCATGGAAGTGGTCGCTGTGTTGACTCTGAGGCGCTCGGTGACAATGGTTGGACTGTGGGTAGCGTGGAAGGTGACTGCCAGACATCTCAAATCGATAGGGCGTAACCGCCTGTCCGCCTACTCGTAAGTTGTTGCCCTCGTGATGGTTCCGAATTGCATGGGATAGACAGAGGGGCCCCCCAGGGCTAGACATTCCTGTGCAGCTGCAATGTCGCAACCATGCAGCTGCTGTCTGGTCCCAACCACCAAGGAGGCCCTCCCATGAGCATGACACACGAGCCGGAAGTCCTCAAGAGTGAAAGCTTGACCGAACTGCTCAACGAGCTGCAAGGGTTCATCCACGATTCCGTCCGCAACGGCACAGCCATTCACGAGGTCGAAAGAACCGTCTGGCAGGAGGTGTTACGCATCGGGCGGCATTGCTTGGGCCAGTTCCTGGCCTTGCATGGCAACGGTGACATGGGTGAAACGCTGGTCGTGGCGGGCCGGGAGTGCCGGCGTTTCGAAGGGTTGCACGTGCGGCGCTACGTGTCGATCTTCGGCGAGTTTCGCCTGGAGCGCGTCGTGTACGGCAGCCGTGAGGGACAGAAGATCGAGTTCGTACCACTGGACAATCGACTGCAATTGCCCGAGGGCAGTTTCTCCTACGTGTTGCAGGACTGGGACCAGTCATTGTGCGTGGAGGAGGTGTTCGGTCAAGCGGCGCGCACCGTCGAACGAATCCTGGGATTGAAGCAGTCGGTCGATAGTTTGGAGCACATGAATCAGGAGATGGCCGAAGATGTCAGCACGTTCATGCTCAATCGGCCCGAACCCGAAACCGCGGGGAGATTTTGGTGCTGAGCGCCGACGGCAAAGGCATCGTCATGCGGCGGCAAGCGGATGAGCCGGCACCAAAGGCCCATCGCACCAAGGGGGAAAAGGCGAGCAAGAAGCGGATGGCAACCGTGGGCACAGTCTATGGCGTGGACCGGTACCAGCGCAGCCCGGAAGAAGTGGTGGCGGCTTTGTTCCGGGACGCCCCGGAACCGGCGGCGCAGCGTCCGCGGCCCGAGCACAAGGTAGCCTGGGCCAGCTTGCCGCGCGACGACCAGGCGGGGTCGGGAACCGATGCCGTGTTTGCCTGGGTGGTGGGCGAGTTGTTATTGCGGGGGCACGACCAACCACTCGTGTTCGTGAGTGATGGCCAAGAATCATTGTGGGAGGCGCGCGACTATTGGCTGCCGGAACGAGTCGTGGACATCTTGGATTTGCTGCATGTCACGCCGCGTTTACGGCAGGCGGCGCAGGTGTTTCATGGCGCAGGCAGCCAGGAAGCCGAGGACTTTGTCCGTACGCGGTTGCTGCGGATCCTGCAGGGCAAAGCCGCCGGGGTGATTCGCGGACTGCGCGCGCTGGGCACCAAGCGCGGCCTCCGCGGGCCGCAGCGGAAAACGCTCGCGGGCGTGTGCGCTTATCTGCAAGCAAACCTGGAGCGTATGCGCTACGACGCATACCTCGCGGCCGGCTATCCCATCGCCAGTGGCGCGGTGGAAGGCGCGTGCCGGCACCTCGTCAAAGACCGCATGGAGCGTGCCGGCATGCACTGGGTTGTCGAAGGCGCCCAGGCGATGCTCGATGTCCGCAGCGTTTACATCAGTGGGCTATGGGACGAATATCAGACGTATTGGATCGACCGTGAAGCCAACAGGCTCTACCCCAACCGTTCATTGGTTGTGGGTGGGATTGCAGCGTAGCGGAAGGCCGGTTACGCCCAAATCGATAAAACCGAGGGGCCGGCAACAACAACCAGATTTGATCCGTGAGCCACCTTATTTCCTTTCGGCCGTCGCCGTGGTGCCATTTTCGCCCTGAGTCAGGCGGATCACAACCGGGAAACGGTCGGCGAACTCCTCCTGGTGCGACACCAGCACAATCCGTCGCAAGTGCTGGCGGAGGCGATTCAATTCGGTGGCAGCGGCGCGGAGGCCGTCCCGGTCCAGACTGCCGAAGCCCTCGTCGATGATGACGCTCTCAAGCGGCCGCGCCTGGCCGGCCGCGAATCGACCGATTGCCAGTGCGACTGACACTGCCACCCGGAATTTCTGGCTACCGGACAGGTAGTTGACGCCGATCGGCGTGGGACCATCAGCCCGGCGGACCCGGAGCGCGAACGCTTCGTCGTCGCCATCGGCGCCGCCGTCCAGCTCGACCGTCAAGTCACCGTCAGACAAGTTTTGCACCGTGTCGTTTGCCAGGCGCACGATCTCCCGCTCGGCAGTGCGCACCAGTTCTCGCTGGAGACCGCCCTTGCCCAAAAGCTCGTCAAGCTTCCGATGCAAGTCAGCTTTCTTCTCGGCGGTCGCAATTT
>JBBSDR010000652.1:0-4969 GCA_038240465.1 Gemmatales bacterium | reverse complement strand
CGGACAAGCCGGGCGGCGGCGAGGAGGGAGAAGGAGTTCGGCCCTCTGGTATCCAAACAGCGCTCCGCCCGGACAAGCCGGGCGGCGGCGACAGAGCTTCGCTGATTCACTTTCATGCCGGGGTAATAGAGAACATCGACAAAAAAGGGGACATCGCCGAGTCCCGCAGTGAGTTGTGCGAAAACGCAAAATCTTTGTTGCACATGCGGGTAACTCTTTGCCTGGATGATGTTGAAGAAGTTATACGGGTCCGTCTTCCGGTTGTTCAAATCCCCAAACACATAATCGCACAGGTAGAGCGCCCGCGCATAGGGTCGAATCACCTCGGCCATCGTAAATGCCTCCTTGCTTCGGTCTCATCCCTCGCCTTCGAGTACTGCATCCGATCGGTCCAACCAAGACCAGAAGTCACGATAGCACGCCGAGATTGTAGTCGTGCCGCTCCGAGAACATCTTCTCGTAGTAACTGTACACCTCCGCATCGACGTTGAACAGATAGCTGATCAACGCCGCCCGCACCCACATGCCGTTGTGCGACTGGTCGAAATAGCGCGCTCGCGGATCGTTGTCGATCTCGAACGGAATCTCGGGGTTCTTGCCGTTGCGCGGGAACGGATGCATGATGGCCGCGTACTCCTTCATCTGGGCCACCAGGTCCGGCGTCAGCATGCACTCCTTCAGCGCCTCCTCATCGTAGTGATCGCCCTTGTCGTGTTCGTGCTGGATCCGCGTCATGTACAGCACGTCGATGTCGCCAATCACCGCCTTCAAACTGTGTCCCTCCGTGATCTTCACTCCCGCAGTCAGCAGGTACTCGCGCAGGTCGTCTGACATTTGCAGCCTGGGATGCGGCGGATAGACGAAGTGCATCGTCACGTTCTTGTACAGCGCCAGCAACTGGGCCAGCGAGCGCACCGTCCGGCCTCGACCGATGTCGCCACAGAAACAGTACACCTTGCCCTCGATACCCTTCGTCAGGTTCGGATATTTGCGGCGCAGTTCGTTGAACTTGCTGCGCCGCGACGAGTCCTTCTTCGACTCAAAACTGAAGACGCGCTGGATCGTGTACAGGTCGAGCAGGGCCTGGGTCGGATGTTCGTCGGCCCCCGAGCCGCCGTTGAGGATCGGCACGCCGCGCAAACCCGAATGTTCCGCGTCGTTGATGCGATCGAGATCGTTCATCAGGTATCCGCACGCCTCGGCGAAATCGGGATAGCGGGCCCGCATGATGATCACATCGAAGTAGCTCGAAAACATGCGGATCGAATCGAGCGGCGACTCTCCCTTCGCCTCCGACGAGACCGAGGCATCGCGAATCTCGCCATAGCCCATGCCGAGGATCTGGCACGCGGCCATGAACGACAGGAACGTGCGCGTCGATGCCTGCGTGAAGTAGAGCATCGCGCGCTTGTGCGACAGCAGACTGGCCAGGAAGCGCAGACCCTCGCGCGTCTCGCCGATCTCGCGCATCTTGGTCGCGATCTGGGCGATGCGGTCCAGCAGCGGTATGTCGAACTGGCGCGAGAAGATGACGTGGCGCAGGCGGTCGTTGCGGCGGAAGTCGGTCAGCTTCATCACCAGCGGCCGCTGCAACCGGGTCTCATATTCGTACCAGTCGCCATAACCGCTCGGACCGGCACGTCCGGCAGGCTCGATAGGTTTCGCCGGCTCCTCGACGAAGGAACCGCTCTCCAACTCGACAAGAGCAGCGCGAAGGGCGGCCGCGGAGAGTCCCGTCAACTGGGCCAGGGTTGCGATGCCTTCCTCGCCGCCGACTTCGAGGGCCTTCTCGGCGGCGTACAATCGGCCCTGGCGTTCGGGCATCTGCGCGAACAGCCGCCGCCAGCGGTCGTGCGTCTTGTTCGGCGTGTCCCCGTTCGTTGGGACGTTTTTGGGACGGGCCGTTTTCTTTTCGGATTGGACCATCATGGCACCCTGGAGAGGTTCCGGTTGCGAGCGAGGGGAGAGATAGATGCCGTTAGTAAAAGTACGGCACGACGGCGGTGGGAGCAACCCCGGATGGCGGCGAGAGCGCTCTGACCTTCGCCGCGCGTTCTGATAAATCCGGCCGCGAACCAGAGTTCCGGAATCTCTTCGCTTGACGGTCGTACCGAAGCGTGCGATCTTCACGGAGTTGTCAGCTCTCGTCCCGATGAGACCGTGTCATGATCCCTTTTGGCGTTGACGTGCCGATGAAGCGCCTTCCGTGGGCGAACTGGATTCTGATCCTGGTGACCATCGCGGTCAGCATCGCCGTGCCTTATGCCAGGGAGCGAGCAGTCTCGCTGCCAAAGCCGGGAGCCGATGGCCATCTGAACGTCGTCGTTCACGAGTCCGAGTTGTCTCCGCTCGTGTTGCAGCGGCGCGGTTTCGCGCTCTACCAACTCGTCACGTCTCTGTTTCAGCATGCGGGACTGATCCATCTGTTCGGCAACATGCTGTTCCTGTTCGTCTTTGGCAATGCCGTCAACGCCAAACTCGGTCATGCTGCCTTCCTCGCCTCGTATCTCGGGATTGGCGCGCTGGGAAGCCTTATCTGGCTGGTAATGCTTCCGGGAGAAGCCATCCTGGGAGCATCGGGCGCGATCGTGGGGATGTGTGGCATGTTTCTCGTCCTCTATCCCCGGAATGGCGTGCGCGTGTTCTGGGACGAATTTGAATACGCCCTGATCACGCGCAGCTGGACCGGCGAACTCCCCGGGTGGGGTATCGTCCTGCTCTACATGGTTTTTGACGTCTGGGGAGCGATCTTCCAGCAGCATTCGGGCATCGCCTATATCAGCCATCTCGTCGGTGCGGTAGCGGGAATCACGCTGGCCATCGCGCTGCTCAAGCTCGAGTGGATCACTCCGGATCGCGGCGAACAGACGCTCTTGCAGTGTCTGGCCGGAGAAGGACCAACCGAGGAGGATCCCGACCGACCCGCCCGACGGCGAACGAAGAAGGCCGTTCCCGGACGATGAGTTTTGCTCTGGTAATGCCTCCGTCCGGGCACGACAATACCCTACGAGGATCCTCGACCGCACTGTGTGGACAGCATGAAGATTCGCAAGACCCTCGGCATCGACCTGGGGACCACCAACAGCGTTATTGCCCTGCTCGACCCGACCGACAGCGCACTCCTCACCGGCTGCGATGTCCAGGGCCGGGCCATCCAGCCCTCCGTCCTGGCGCGCGCCCCCGGCGGGGATCGCCTTGTCGCCGGCTGGAACGCCCGTCAACTGCGCCGCTCCGGCCAGCCACTCGTTTCCTCCGCCAAACGCTCCATGGGCGTCGAACGCCGCTTCGATCTCGGCGAGAACAAATCGCTCAACCCCGTCGATGTGTCCGCAGCGATCCTGCGCTATTGCCGCGACTTGATGGCCATAACGCTCAACGATCCGCGCTACCTCCTCGACGCCGCCATCATCACGATGCCGGCCTACTTCAATCACAACCAGATCGAGGATACGCGCCGTGCCGGGGAACTGGCCGGTTTCCAGGTCGTCGAACTGCTCCACGAGCCGACGGCCGCCGCCATCTACTATTCCTGGGTCGAGGGCCATCAGGACGCGACCTACCTCGTCTACGATCTCGGCGGCGGCACCTTCGACGTATCGGTCATTCGCCGTCGGCTCGGCGACTACGAAGTCCTCGGCGTCAGCGGCGATCCGTTCCTCGGCGGCGACGACTTCGACCGCTCCCTCGCCAGCCATTTGCAGGAAAAGCTCGAACGCGCCCACCCGCGCCGCATCAACTTCGACCTCAAGACCGATGACGGCCGCAAACACTTCGCCGCTCTCGTTGACGTGGCCGAGCGACTCAAGATCGAGTTGTCGGATAGGGAGACCGCCGAGGTTTCCGATGTCGTCGCCGTCGATGCGGCTGGCCAGGAAGTCAACCTGCATGCCATTGTCGAACGCGGCACGTTTCAGGCAATTGTCAAGGACAAGGTCAATCGGACCATCGATTGCTGTCACGAGGCGCTGAGCCGGGCGCGCGAGAAGTGCGGCCTGACGCTTTCGGACGTCGATCATGTCATCCTCGTCGGCGGTTCGAGCCGGATTCCGCATGTACGCGACACGATTCGGGCTGCCTTCTGTAACGCGAACTTGCCCGAACACGTCCGCAACCTCGAACCGTTGCTGCACGAGCCGGACCTGTGCGTCGCCTACGGGGCCGCCCTCCGCGCCGCAACTCATGGGAGCCGATATCTGTTCTCCGTCGCTCGCAGCGAGGGCGAGCCATCGGGACTGCTGCCGGACCTCGACGTCGATCTGGCCGGCGATACCGGACTGGACGTCGAACTGCACTGGACCAGTCCGGTCAATGTCCGCGACACACGCTACACCCTGACCGGAATCGTTCGCGGACCGGGAGCGGCCGAGGTGCGCCACGGAGGCAGCCTGCGCGTGCGCTGCTTCGCCACGGGGTTGACCGAGGAAGTGTTCGTTGGCCGCGATGGTGCGTTCGCGCTCGAACTGCCTCTGCAAGCCGAGACCGACAACGCTTTTGAAGTGACGGTCTGCGATAACCTGGGCCGCGAGTTGACGCGCATCCCGGCCTGCGTCCGCCATCGCGCCGCCGGCGAACACGGCACGGCGGGCCTGGGAGTGCTGCCGACGCAGTTGATCACCAAGCCACTCGCCATCGAGGTCCTCGACCGCAAGCGCCAGCGCGTCAAGCAGATTCTCGCCCCGGTCGGCGCCGCCCTGCCGGGAACGTTTCAGACGACGTGCCGGACGGTGGATCAGTCGGGCCGCATTGTCGTGCCGATCTTCGAGGAGAACCGCGTCATCAAGCAGTTGCTCCTCGACGGCCTCGACAAATCGCTTCCCGTCGGCTCGCCGGTCGATGTCGAGTTCCGCATCGACGTCCGCCACAGCGTCGAGGTGCGGGTCAACGTGCGCGAGGCCAATCGCTGCGAGCGCGTCACCCTGGAAGGACCGCCGCCGCCCAAGGTGCCGACCGCGAAGGATGTGGCGGAGAT
>JBBSDR010000651.1:0-4970 GCA_038240465.1 Gemmatales bacterium | reverse complement strand
GGCGCGCTGGCATCAGTATGAGCCGGTCAATGGCGACGCGGCCCTGGCGGGGTCTCGGCTCGCTTACGACGAGGCGGTTGCCACGATTCCGCATTTCGAGCGCGCTGACGTGGTTGTCTCACTCGATGCCGACTTTCTTGGCCACGGTCCTGGCCGGCTGCGTGCGGCGCACGATTTCTCCTTGCGCCGGCGCGTCTGGGACGACAAGCGCAAGACCCTGTCTCGCCTCTACGTCGTCGAGCCAACCCTGTCGCTGACCGGAGCCAAGGCCGATCATCGCTTGCCCTTGCCGCCGCGGCAGATCGAATCGTTTGCCCGCGCCCTGGCGGCTGAGATTGTGAAGCAACTGCGCGGCGCAGGCGGAGGCAAGGAAGAGACACTGATCGCCCTCGAGAAACTGGCCGAGGGCGGGCCGCGCCAGGTCGAGGCGCTATCAGACAGCGCGCGCCCCTGGGTCGCCGCCGTGGCTCGCGATCTGACGAAAACCGAACGAACGGGCAAGACACTCGTCCTGGCCGGCGATTTCCAGCCTGCCGTCGTTCACGCTCTCGCCCACATCATGAATGACGCCCTGGGCAACACCGGCAAGACAGTCGTGTCCATTGAGCCGGTCGAAATCCGTCCCGAGGACCAGGGCGAGTCGCTACGGCAGTTGACGCAGGACATGGCCGGGGGCAAGGTCGAAGCGCTGCTGATCCTGGGCAGCAATCCCGTCTACGACGCGCCCGCCGACCTGGAGTTCGCCGCCCGGATGGCGCAAGTGCCGTTGCGGTTCCACCTCGGACTCTACCAGGACGAGACGGCTCGGCTCTGTCACTGGCACATCCCGGAGGCACACTATCTCGAAACATGGAGCGACGCCCGCGCCTTCGACGGCACGGCCTCGATCGTGCAACCGCTGATCGCTCCTCTCTATGAGGAGGCCCGTTCCGCTCACGAAATCCTGGCGGCGCTGTCCGACGAGCCGTCACGATCGGGCCATGAACTGGTCCGCGCTCACTGGCGAAACTACTTCGACGAAGGAAAGCAGTCAGGCGCCTTCGAGCCGTTCTGGGAGAAGTGTCTGCACGATGGCCTGGTCTGCGGGACGGCACGGCCGCCAAAGACGGTCCGTGTGCGCCGGGCCTGGCCGGCACCGGATGCGCCTGAATGGGGCGCGGCTCCTGTGGCGCGCGAAGGGCTGGAGATTGTCTTTCGGCCTGATGCGGCTGTGTTCGATGGCCGATTCGCCAACAACGGCTGGCTCCAGGAATTGCCGCGGCCGCTCACGCGCCTGACCTGGGACAACGCCGCCTTGATGAGTCCGGCGACCGCCGAGCGCCTGAGGATCAACCAGGGGCGCGGGGGCTATCGGCCCGATCTGCATGCGCCGGAGACGGACGTCGTCGAACTGCGTCTGCCCGGCCGGGACAGGATCGAGGCGGGAGTGTGGGTGATGCCTGGCCTGCCCGACGACACGGTGACCGTCCACTTGGGCTACGGGCGGACTCACGCCGGCACTGTCGGTACGGGCGCGGGCTTCAGCGCGTATCGGCTGCGCTCCTCGGCCGCTTCCTGGTTCGAGACGGGCTTGCGAGTCGTCAGGACCGGCCGGCGAACGCAACTGGCCAGCGCACAGCATCATCATTTGATGGAGAACCGCGACCTTGTGCGGACAGGCTCGGCCGATGGAACACTGACTCCCGTGGAGGAACCTGAGCCGGGGCCGCACGGCCGTGTTCCGCTCTCGCTCTATGCCGCGCACGAGTATCCCGGACATCGCTGGGGCATGGCCATCGACCTGACGTCGTGCATCGGCTGCGGCGCCTGCGTTGTCGCCTGCCAGGCCGAGAACAACATCCCCATCGTCGGCAAGGAGCAGGTGCTGCGCGGCCGGGAAATGCACTGGATTCGCGTCGATCGCTACTTCTCCGGCGAAGCGGAACAGCCGGCGATTCACTTTCAGCCGGTCCCCTGCATGCACTGCGAAAACGCTCCCTGCGAGCTGGTCTGTCCGGTCGGCGCGACCGTCCACAGCGATGAAGGACTGAACGACATGGTCTACAACCGCTGTGTCGGTACGCGCTATTGCTCGAACAACTGTCCCTACAAGGTGCGCCGGTTCAATTTCCTCCAGTATGTGGATCGCGAGAGCGAGACGCTCAAACTGCTGCGCAATCCCGACGTGACGGTGCGGTCGCGCGGCGTGATGGAGAAATGCACCTATTGCGTCCAGCGCATCAGCGGCGCTCGCATCGCCGCCGAAAAGGAAGAGCGGCGCATCGCCGACGGCGAAGTCATCACGGCCTGTCAGGCGGCGTGTCCGGCCCAGGCGATCCTGTTCGGCGATACCAACGACAGGCGCAGCGTTGTGTCGCGGGCCAAGGCTTCGCCCTTGAACTATGGCCTGCTCAAAGACCTGAACACGCAGCCGCAAACGACGTATCTCGCGGAAGTGGGCAACAAGAACCCTGACCCGGACCTCAACCTCGGGAAGACCTGAAATGGACACGCGCGACGCCGCCGTCCCGTCTCCCGGGGAGCAGCCTGTCCTGGGTCCGGGTCATACTTTCGGCTCGATTACCGACAAGGTCAGCGCCATCGTCCTGACCCGGCCGGCAACGCGGCGCTGGTATCTCGGACTCGCCGTCGGCTTCTCCCTGGTGATGCTCCTCCATGTGACCATCGCCTACTTGCTGGCCGAGGGCGTCGGCATCTGGGGCGTCAATCAGCCGGTTGGCTGGGGCTTTGCCATCGTCAACTTTGTCTGGTGGATCGGTATTGGCCACGCCGGCACGCTGATTTCCGCCATTCTGCTGCTGTTGCGGCAAAAGTGGCGGACGTCGATCAATCGCTTTGCCGAGGCGATGACGCTGTTCGCCGTCGCCTGTGCCGGCCTGTTTCCGCTGCTGCACATGGGCCGGCCCTGGTTCTTCTACTGGCTGGTGCCTTACCCCAACACGATGGGCCTTTGGCCGCAGTTCCGCAGCCCGCTCGTCTGGGATGTGTTCGCCGTCAGCACCTATTTGCTCGTGTCGCTGCTCTTCTGGTACGTCGGCCTGATCCCCGACCTCGCGACCCTGCGCGACCGCGCCAAGGGCCGGGTTGGCCGGGTGATCTATGGCATCCTGGCGATGGGCTGGCGCGGCTCGGTGCGCCACTGGCATCGCTACGAGACGGCCTATCTGCTGCTGGCCGGCCTGGCGACGCCGCTGGTTGTGTCGGTGCATACGGTGGTCAGCTTCGACTTCGCCGTCTCGATCCTGCCGGGCTGGCACTCGACCATCTTTCCGCCCTACTTCGTCGCCGGGGCCATTTTCTCCGGCTTCGCGATGGTGCTGACGCTGGCGATTCCGATTCGAGCCATCTATGGGTTGCAGGACTTCATCACGGCCCGGCACCTGGAGAACATGGCGAAGATCATGCTCGCGACCGGCCTGGTCGTGGCCTATGGCTACCTGATCGAAGGGTTCATGGCCTGGTACAGCGGCAACACTCAGGAGCGCTTCCTGCAAGTCAATCGTGTGTTTGGCCCCTACGCCCCGGCTTTCTGGGCGCTGATGCTGTGCAACATTGTCACGCCGCAGTTGCTCTGGTCGAAGCGGGTGCGGTCCGCGCCGCGGCTGCTGTTTTTCATCGCCCTGGTCATCAACGTGGGCATGTGGCTGGAGCGCTACGTCATCGTCATGAGCCTGCATCGCGACTTCCTCAGTTCGTCGTGGGGCATCTATCAGCCGACGTTCTGGGACTGGACGATGTTCCTCGGCACCATCGGCCTGTTCCTGACGCTGCTGCTGCTGTTCATCCGGTTTTTGCCGGTGATCTCGATCTTCGAGATGCGGACGCTCGTCCCCGGCTCTCATGCGGAACAGGGCAACCACACCCCATCGGTCGGGAGGTAAGGACGATGCAGCCGCTCATCTATGGCCTGCTGGCCGGGTTCGATACGCCGGGCGAGTTGATCCGCGCCGCGCGGACCGCCCGCGACGAGGGCTACGTCAACATGGACGCCTACTCACCATTCCCTTCTGAGGAGCTTGCCGAGGCGCTGGGAGTGCGCACGAGCCGGCTGCCGTTGCTGGTGCTGCTGGGCGGGCTGACCGGCTGCCTCGGCGGCTATTTCATGCAGTATTATGCCGCCGTCATCAGCTATCCGGTCAACGTCGGCGGCAAACCGCTGAACTCCTGGCCGATGTTCATTCCCGTGACCTTCGAGTTGACCATCCTCGCGGCGGCCCTGACCGCAGTGCTGGGAATGCTCGCCCTGAATGGACTGCCCCGGCCGCATCATCCGCTGTTCAATGTCCCCGCATTCGACCGGGCGACGCAGGATCGGTTCTTCCTGTGTATCGAGGCGCGCGATCCGCGTTTTCATCTCGATCAGACGCGCGCGTTCCTCGAAAACTTGAACCCGTCCACCCTGGAGGAGGTGCCTTTCTCATGAGCGGTCCTCATCCGGGAATGGCGCGCTGGCTGATCGTCGTATTGCCCTTGCTGGCGGGATGCCAGCAGGAGATGGCGAACCAGCCGCGCTATGACACCTTCGAGCGCAGCTCGTTCTTCGCCGACCTGAGTTCGGCCCGGCCGCTGCCGGCGGGAACCGTTGCACGCGGCCAGTTGCGCGGCGATTCGCATCTGTTCGAGGGCCGGGCCGGCACAGGCGGAAACCGGCCGCGCGCCCTCGCCGTGCTGGGAGCGGTCCTGGGGCGCGCGCCTTTCACGGCTGCTGCTGTCGCCCTGGCCCCGGATCAGGTCGATACGTTTCCCTTTGCGGTGACGAGGAGCGTACTCGAACGCGGCCGGCAGCGCTTCGATATCTTTTGCGCCGTCTGTCATGGCGCGACTGGGGAAGGCAACGGCAAGATCGTCGAGCGCGGATACGTCCGGCCGCCGTCGTATCACATCGGCCGGCTGCGCGACGCTCCGGCAGGCTACTTCTTCGACGTCGTCACCAAGGGCTACGGCGCCATGCCCGACTACGCTTCTGAAGT
>JBBSDR010000650.1:0-4970 GCA_038240465.1 Gemmatales bacterium | reverse complement strand
GGGTTTATCCCCGTCAAACAGCGCTCCGCCCGGACAAGCCGGGCGGCGGCGAGGGCCTCGTCGCCACTCTCTGGTTGCCAAACAGCGCTCCGCCCGGACAAGCCGGGCGGCGGCGAAGGCACGGACGCCCCCTCTCTCTGGTTGCCAAACAGCGCTCCGCCCGGACAAGCCGGGCGGCGGCGAGACTGATTCACTTTCTTGCCGAGGTAATACCTTTCGCCAGGATGCCGCGCCCGAAGGTTCGCCAGCGGAGGTTAAGCGCCGCGATTGTTGTCGGAGGCAACGTGAGCCAACCTGTGTATCCCGAATCGACGACCGCTTCGATCTCTTGCTGTCGCCCGCGAAAGCCGCGGATCGTCAGCCGGATCAGCGGTTCGCGCCCCTGGACGATTCCGACAATCATGACCGGCCTCGCAAGCCATGCCCGCCGAAGCGATGGAGGTAGCCCAGGGTGACATGCACCAACCAGATTTGCGGATCGGGAATGCGCTTACGCAGCCGAGCGACTGCCTTCATCTCATTCTTGTCAAGCTCGTATTCGCCCGTCTCGATATCGATGGCGACGAACTTGTCCTCATCAGCCGCCGTCAGATGGGGGCGAACGTTGCTCTCGACGAGCGCGTCTCCACGGCGAGCGAACTTACCTTTGCTGAAGCGCCGTTTGGCAGCGCTCATATGGACCCCACTTCTCGCTGGCAGCGGCTCCGCTGTGCAATTGCCCTCGCACCGTTAATCCATGCCGGATGTTATCTCTTTCGTTTCCCGCTCGCAACGGTGTTCTCCTCGCATTCCGACTTCTCTGCAAGGACGCCTGTTCGAGATCGCTCAGCCATAACGCCGGAACGGAGATGGAAGAGCGAGTGCGAGACATTCCCGATCGCCTCGGGATGCACCCCGGACGCAAAACTCACATCCCAGGGGTGTGGGAGCGGTGAAATGAAACGAATAATGTTCAGACGTGCATGATAGCTCGGCGCGCGCTGCCTGCGATGCAAAGAAGACAGGACGCCTCAACAATCCCTCAAATACCTCCAACGACCATAGACGGGAGCGGCGCGAACAGTTCATTGACAACCCCCGCGCCATCCCGTCTAATAGCACCAACCCGCACGGCGCTGGTCTGCTCCTCCACCAAGGGCCGACGCCGCACTGCATGCCACGCCTTCACTCCATGACGGAGGATCTCATGTCCGCCGATGTATCTGCCAGCCTGCCGGACACCCGTCCTCTGTATCGCCTGCTTCGCCGCACCCGGCTGCTGCTCCGCTCGACCTGGATGCTCACCGGCATCGGCTGGACCGCGGGACTCCTCCTCGGCGTCACTGCCGCCGTCGCTCTCCTCGACCTGGTGCTGCCGCTGTCCCCAGTCTTTCGCTTGATTGCCTTGCTCCTCATTGCGATCCCGGCCGGCAGCGCCTTTCTCGTTGGCGTCGTCCTGCCGCTCCTGCGCCGCCTCGGTGATGGCCATGTCGCCCGGCGCATCGAACAGCACCTGCCCGGCATTCATAATCGCCTCGTCTCCTGCGTCGATCTGCAAGCGACCAACGGCGCGCGCATCACCTCGTCCGCCTTCTATCGCCGGCTGCTGACCGAGGCCCTCGATCGCGTGCGCGGCTTCCGCGTCTGGCGCGTTCTGGACCTGCTGCGGCTGCGCCGCGCCGCCGGCCTCGCCGTTGGCGGGACTGTCCTGTTCGTCCTGGCCTGGACCTTTTTCGGCGACCGCATGCCGACGGCGCTGGCGCGCATCGCCTCTCCCTTCGCTGATATTCCGCCCGCCTCGACCGTTGTCTACACAGTCGCTCCCGGCGATGCCAACGTCCTGCGCCAGGAACCGATGACCATCAGCGCGACGATCGTCTCGAAGGACCAGCCCGAGGAACTGCGGGTCGAACTTCTGGGGACGAGAAACGGCAAGCCGATGCCCTTCGATCTGAAGCCGGAGAAGAACCAGCCGAAGCTGTGGAGTTGCTCGTTCGACACCGGCAGTCTCGGCGACGGCTTCGAGGCCGGCTTCCGCTATCGCGTCCTCGGCGGCCGGACCTGGAGCCAGGAATACCATGTGCGTCTCGTCGATAGGCCCATCATCGCCAGTGTCGATACGGCAGTCTGGATGCCGTCGTACATGGGCATCAGCGAGCCGCGCCGCAATCCGCCGCAGACGACGGAAGTCACCGGGCCGGAGAACGGTGAGGTCGAAGTGATCGTTCGCGCACACGGCGAGGTTGCGCGCGGCGACGTGCAGATCCTCAAGCCCGGCACACGGACGGTTCCGCCGAAAGAGCAGGTCGAACGGCCCTGGATCGAGGATAGCACCCCGGCCAGGACCGACGCGGAAGGCACCTGGGAGTTGACGCGCCAGGCCGGTCAACCCGGCCACGGACCGCAGAGCCACTGGTTCCAGGGCGATCCCATCGGCCATGTCGTCCAGGGCGGCGATCATCTGTTCGCGTATGTGTTCTTGCCGAAGAAGAACACACCGCGGGCGATCTTCGTGCAGTGGGACACCGGCGACAGCACCTGGAGCGGCGGCGCGTTCTGGGGCGAAGACCTGTTCCTCGGAGGCAAACTCAACTCGCCCGCCCGCCGTTCCATGGGAGCGCTACCCGAAGCGGGGGGCTGGCTGCGGCTCGACGTATCGGCCGCGTCGGTCGGTCTCGAAGGCAAGACACTGCGCGGCCTCGCCTTCAAGGTGGCCGACGGCAATGCCTTCTGGGGCCGGGCCGGCACCGTGCGCATGGAGGAGCCGACGCTCATCGTCGAGCGCTCCTTCGCCATGAAACAGGCCGGCGACAATGTCTGGAGCGGGCGTTTTCCACTCGTCGGCCAGGGACTGTTCCGGGCGGAACTGTTTTCGGAACAGGGCCATCCGAGCAAGCCGATGAAGGAGTTGCACTTCACCGCGATTCCGGATCAGCCGCCACAAGTGGTCCTCGAACGGCCCGGGACGGACATCATCCTGTCGAAGGCCGGCACTCCGCCGTTGACCATTCGCGCCTTCGACGATCATGGACTGGCCGAGGTCAGCGTGCTGTTCCGCCGCGATGCCGTGAGCGAACATCAGAAGCGCATCCTCGAAAACTATCCGAAGCCGGAGCGTTCGCGTTCCATCACGGCCTCGCTGACCGAGGCGGGCGCATTGCCTCTCGGCGGACAGTTGCGCTATCTGATCGAGGCGAAAGACCGCAAGGGCCAGACAGCCCGGACGCGCGAGTTCCTCGTCACGCTCAGCGCCGATCCCAACGCGGCCGATCTGCAACTCGCCAACGTCGAGAAGTCGCTGGACCCCTCCATCCAGCGCCTCATCGACCTGATTGCCCAGCAGAAGAAGTATCAGGAAGCGATTGCGAAACTCGACACGCAGAACGCCGCCCTGCTGGAGAAGATGCGTGCCGCCGAGGCGGCGGCTGCAACGCAGCCGGCAACGCCGCTGACGCCGGACAAGCCGATGGCCCAGCCGAAGGTCGATCCCGAGATGGCGAAACAACTGGCCGCGCTGCAAGCCGAACTCGGCAAGCTCGGGCAGCAGGAGACCCAGACCGCTCAGAAGGCGCAGGAACTGTCGAATGAGTTGGCGAAGAGCAATGAACTGGCGAAGAACCTGGCGATGCTGCCGCCGGAAGTGGCCGCCCAGATGGAAGCCGCTCAGAAGACGTTCCAGCAGACGGTGGCCCAGGCGATGCAGGACCTGGCCGCCAAACTGCAAAAGAGCGCCGACCCGAAGAAGGGTGTTCCCGATCTGAAGGACCTCAAGGCGCGCGGCGACCGGCTCGACAAGGAACTGGAGGCGATGAAGAAGCGCATGGAGGCACTGGCCGAGGCGCGCAAGAAGGTGCCGGAAGACATCCGCAAGGCGCTCGAGGAACTCCAGCGCAAGATGATGGAGCAGGCGGGCGAGTTGTCGGCGCGCGAGTTGAAGGAACTGGCGGATTACCTGGCGAAGTTGCGCGAACAACTGGCCCAGATGCAGGCGCGTCAGGCGGACCTGGCCCAGCGGACCGAGGCGGGATTGGACCCCGACAAGGCGGCGAAGGAGCAGGCCGACCTGGACAAGGACCTCGACAAGATGCTGGCCGAGGCGAAGAACCTGCTCGACGCCGGCAAGAACCCGAAGCCGAAGAAGAAGCCGCCGGAGTTCCCCGATTCGCCGTACTCCCCCGACGGCAAGGAAGTGAAGGTGCCGCCCAAGGAGGAGGACTCCGACGAGCCTCTGCCCGGCCAGAAAGACAAGAAGAAGGACGACAAGAAGGACCCGGCCGCCGCAAAGGACAAGAAGCCGGACGACAAGAAAGACGAGAAGGAAGAGGACGAGCCGCTCTATCAGCCGGCCCTGAACGGCGACAAGATCAAGCCGGACGAGCGCTTCAAGAAGAAGGAACGTCCGGTCGCGAAGAAGCCCGGCGACAAGGACAAGGACAATGCCGAGGCGAAGAAGAATGACCTGCGCGACCGCCAGGACCAGAAGCAGCAGGACCTGCAAGCGGCCCAGAAAGCCCTGCAATCGGACCAGAAGAGCTTGCAGCAGATGATGAAACAGATGCAGCAGGCGATGCAGAACAGCAAGAGTGGTCCGCCGAAACCAGGCCAGCAGCAGGGCGAGAGCGCCCTGGAGCAGTTGCAGCGGATGATGCAGTCGCCGGCCATGCAGCAGGCAATGGCGATGGCCCAGCGCATGCGTCAAGGACCGCCGCAAGGCTCGCCCCAGGGACAGCAGCCACCCGGACCGCGATCGCCAATGCCGACACCGGCGACGACAGGCAACATGACCGGCTCGCCGACGAGCAAGAGCAGCGAGGCGGAACTGGCGAAGTTGCCGCCGGACACGCGCGCGGTCATCCTCAAGCTGCCGCCGCGCGTCCGTGAGGAACTGCTGCAGGGACTGCGCGAACAGGGACCGGAAGGCTATGGCCCCTTCATTGAGGATTACTTCAAACGGTTGACGGAGAAGTAACCCCCCCCTCGTTCCCACGCTC
>JBBSDR010000649.1:0-4976 GCA_038240465.1 Gemmatales bacterium | reverse complement strand
GTCCAGTGATCGCGTCCCGCTCCCGCGTTGACCTGCGGCGTGCGGCCCATGTCGCTCATGAGGACCACCAGCGTCTCATCGAGCAGGCCGTGGCCTTCCAGGTCTTCCAGAAGGGTGCTGTATGTGGCATCCAGGCTGGGCAGCGCTCCGCGCAGCCAGGTGAAGTTCGCGGCGTGCGTGTCCCACGAGTTATCACCGGGAAAATCCCACGTCACGTTCACGAAGCGGACCCCCGCCTCCACCAACCGCCGGGCGATGAGCGCGCTGGAACCGAACAGGGTGCGGTCGTAGCGATCGCGCAGCCGGGGGTCCACGGCGCTGAGATCGAACGCCGACTTGAGTTTGGTGCTGGTCAGCAGGCTGAGCGCTCGTTGCTGAATGCGATTGACGTCGTCGAGCGCGCGGTCGGATTCCAGGCGGCGCTGCTGGCGATTGAACTGCTCCAGCAGCCCCTCACGGGTTTGCAGGGCATCGAGGGTGATGCCGTCAGCCAGTCGAGTGTTCCGCGACAGGAACGGCGCTCCGGCCAGAACGAGCGCTCCGGGAAGTTTGCGAGTCAGGGACTTGTTGAACTCGGAGAAGAGTGGGTCGTAGCGCGTACCCAGGAAGCCAGCATAGGGTCCGGGGTAGCGCACCGTGCCGCCGGCATTGCCGGCGCCGGCGTAGTTGGGCAGGTAGAGGTAGGCGGGCAGGTCGTCCTGCGGGTTGCGCAAGAACTCGCAGACGGCGCCCATGCTGGGGGGATAGGTGTCCTTGGTGCTGGTGATGTCCGGCAGCGCGACCTCGTAGCCGCTGTAGCTCGGCAGGGGGTTATGGCAGCCCGCCTTGTGATTGACCGAGCGAACGATGGCCGACTTGTGCATCCAGCGGGACATGCGCGGCAGCAGTTCGCAGACCTGGATGCCCGTGACGTTGCTGGCGATGGGCTTGAACTCGCCGCGAATCTTCTCCGGCGCGTTCGGCTTCAGGTCGAACATATCTTGTGTGGGCGCTCCGCCCAGCAGATAGAGGAGGATGACGCTTTTGGCCTTGCCGGGCCGGACATGCGCCTTGCGCTTCTCCTCGGCCCAGAGCAGGCTGGGCAGGTTGAAAGCGCCGCCCAGCAGCGATAAGGCCCCTGCTTTGAGGGTTTCGCGGCGCGTGAGACCATCGCAGAGACGCCGTTTGCTGCCCAGCATGGTGATCATTGGAGAGTCTCCGGTCATTGGTCATTCGTCGTTAGTCAGTGGTCGATCAAGGCAACAGATCCTGGACGGCAACCTGGACCAGCGTAGTGCCTCCCAGGAGCAAGGAAACGCTATCACTTCCACGACAATCAACCCGTTGGCCGAACCTGGGACCAGGCACCGGTCCGGACGGCGAGGTGTACACCTCGATTTGCCGATCGTTGAGATTGACGATCCAGTAGCATTCAATTCCTGCGCGAGCGTAGATGGCGCCCTTGTCCTGGCGGTCACCTTGCAGGGTCGAGTCGGACACCTCGATGACGAGACCCACGTCTGTGGCGCTCGGATGCCGGTTCAGGTACACGCTCTCATCACCGCGGACGATCGCAAAATCCGGCTCCGGCTCACTCTCGGTCAACGTGATAGCGCTCTGGACTCGCAGGTCCCACCCTGGAGGCAGGAGGCGGAGCCACTTCTTGTTGCCCTTCTGGATCGCAGCGTCATGCGGCGGATTGCGTGACATCTTATGCACCAGGTAGCCGTCGAGCAGTTCGAGGTTGTCGTCCTCCGTAAGGATACCAAGTTCAATCAGCCGGTGATATTCGTTCAGATTGAAGCGACGGAATCCTGCCACCATCCCTTGATAGGGCAAATGCGGGGCTTGTGTCGTCATGTGTCCTCCTGAGCTTGCCGGAGCATTTCGTAACATCTCTATCAGCCCCGCCGATCTGGAATGTCCCTTTCCGTTTCCAGAGGATTGCACACTACTCGGTCTTATCCGTGTGATCCGTGGTTAGTGTCGGAACAGGAACTCGTTGGTATTGAGTAGCGCCCAATGCACCGCTTCCCAGGCGGCTCGCCTGTCCGGGTTTTTTTCGATGACAGCCAGCGCCGCCTTCATTTCATGCGGCTGCGGCGGACGCGATAGTGTCGCCAGGAACAACTCCTTGAGTATATCCGCATCGGGCAGTTTCCGCGCCAGAAGCTTGCCAATCCGATTGTCTGGCACCTGTAGTTTCTTCTGGAGGAAGGAGCCGTTTTTCAGTTCCAGAACGCGGGCCAGGTTGACGTCTCCTTCTCGTTCACATTCGCAGGTTCCCTCGCGCGGAGGCTGGCCGAATGCCTTCAAGAAGGGATGACGATCCCAACTCGCGTACTGGCCGCCCGTGTCAATCACCTGGCCGTCGGGAAGCTGAATGGCGCGTGTGCCGGGCGGAAAGCCAGTGAACTTCTCCGGCACAGCGGTCGCGGCACAGATAGCGTCGAGCAACACTTCCGCACTCAGGCGCTTCCGCTTGACCAGAGCGTGCGAGAAATACCGATCGTCGTGCTGGTTGGTCGCGTTGCCGTGAGCGCTGAGCTGATACGTCCGCGAGTTGACAACCGTGCGGATGATGCGCTTGACGTCGAACTTGTGGTCCACGAAGTCCGCGGCCAGGGCGTCGAGCAGCGCGTCATTGGCCGATGGGTTGGAGTCGCGAAAGTCGTCCGGCGGATCGACAATGCCCTTGCCGAGCAGGTGGAACCAGAGGCGATTGACCGTCGCCCGGGCGAAGAATGGGTTGTCAGGAGCGGTGACCAGGTCGGCCAGCACTTCACGGCGGTCCTTGCCGGGCGGGATGACCGGGGCCGGCACGCCCATGATCTTGGGGGCCATGACCTTGCCTGTGCGCGGCTGAGTGATCTCGCCGGCGCGCGCCGGGTAGATGACGATTGCGTCCTCACGAAGCATCCAGGGATACGGCCGCGCGGCGCCGCCCGGCTGGACGGGATCGACCTTGGCTTTCACCTGGGTAAACCAGGCGGCCATGTGATAGTAGTCGTCCTGGGTCCAGCGCTCATACGGATGGTTATGGCACTGGGCGCACTGCATGCGGATGCCGAAGAACAGTTGCGCCGTGGTTTCCGCCAAAGCTTGCGGATCGCGCACGGCCACGGGTGCCTTGTTGTTGTAAGTCCCGCGGTAGTAGTTCGCCGGCGGATTGGCGAACGTGCTGCCATTGGCTGCCAGCAACTCGCGGGCTACCTGGCTCCAGGGTGTGTTGTTCGCGACATGATTGCGGAGCCATTGGCGATACAGGTGGCTGCCCTTGATCTGGATGTTCAGGCGGTTGCAGCGGAGCAGGTCGAGCCATTTGTGCGTCCAGAAATCAGCGAACTCCGGCCGCTCCAGAAGTGAGTCGATCAACTTCGCTCGCTTGTCAGTTCGCGCATCCGTCAGAAACTTCTCGACTTCGTCAGGCGTCGGCAAGATGCCGCACAGGTCCAGAAACACCCGGCGAAGGAATTCCTGGTCGCTGCACACATCCGACGGCAGGATGTTCAGCATCTTCAGCTTGGCAAAGACGTGCCGGTCCACATAGTTGTTCTCGCCCGGATTGGGCCAGATGCTGTCCTTGCGCGGCTCCAGGTAGGTCAGCCGGACACACTGGATGATGTCGAGATAGCGGCACAGGATGGCGGCCTCACCGACCTGCCGCAACTCGACCAGGCCGTTGGCATCGACCCGAGCGACGCCGTCCTCGCTGCTGGTGAAGACTGTCAGGCGGGTGACGTCGCGAACGCTGCCATCGGCGAAGTGAGCCAGCACGGCGAGTTGCTGCCACCGGGCCGGAGCGATCCTGACAATCGGCGAGCCGGGAGCGTTCGGCGAGCCGGGAGCGTGAGCGACCGGAGTCCCCGGCAGGATCTCGAGTTTCTTCAGGGCCGGCAAGGTAGCGGGATCATCCGGCATACCTTGCTTCAGCCAGGCGAGCATGGTCTGGGCCGCGACGCTCTCGACGCCGAAGCGCTGACCGCCCTCGTGCGCCACCCGGCCCAGGGCCTTCAGGTAGATCAGACTGGCCTCAGGCGCGAGCCGATCGGAGCGCCGGCCAAACACCTCGCGGGTCAATTCCGGGTAGTCGGCGGGCGGGTTGTAACCGCGCAGGCTCAGCCGGAAACCACCCCTGCCGCTCGGGATGCCATGACAGGCGCCCGCGTTGCAGCCGCCGACGTTCAGCGCGGCGATGAACTCCTGACGGAAGCTGATCGGCTGCGGCTTGTCGCAGTCCGTGACGACGACCGGAACGCGCATGCTACGCGGCCCGGCCTGGACGAGCAGCGTGGTGCGGCCGTCCTTTCGGGGCTGCAAGAATCCACTGGGTCCGATGGACACCACGTCGCCCGCTTCAGCGCTCCACACACAAAAAGCTGTCAGATCTCGCTCGGTGCCATCGCTGTAGCGGCCGGTGACGAGGACCTGTTGCATGGCCCGCGGCCCGGACAGGCGGATTGTCGTTGGCTGGACCACGAGAGAAACCGGCTGGCCAATGACGGCGGCCTTCTCTGCTTCTGAAGGTGCCGCGGCGAGGGCAGAAAGTGCGGAAACGAGTATGAGCATCAGGGAAAGGAAGGAGTGCCTCCACTTCACACCGCCGGGGCAGCGGTCAACAAGGCAACCCCGCTGTCGAGAAGTGGAACCCCATCGAGTGTACATGGGAACTCTCTTTCAGGGGCGAAACGGGGCATTCGCTGGATGGCACGACAGCCTTACCGGTGTGTTGCGACGGCGAGGAGGACGGTATCGAGTCCCCGGGTCATTGCGGGTCGTCAAGGGGCTTGCCTTTTGAAAAAGTGTATCAGGCCGGCGCATGGGCAGCAAGCAAGAAGGCGGTGCGTGTCCGGCAAGAGGGCGCTGTGCCGTCGAGGTCCAGCCCTTCCTTCCAGGGGCTGTCGTAGTCGGTCACCATTGCCGCCCTCTGCTTGCGACCCCTGGTGAGATGGCTGGTATTAGCTCGGCAAGAAAGTAACTCACCGTAGCCGAAGTGG
>JBBSDR010000648.1:0-4987 GCA_038240465.1 Gemmatales bacterium | reverse complement strand
ATGACGCGGGCGCGAACGCGGTTGATTATCAGCTATCCGCAGGCGAGCAGCGGCCGGACTCAGGAGGCGAGCCGTTTCCTGGCGCTGCTGCCCGCGGAGACGTGTCAAGAGTTGTGACGGACCCCTTCAGGGTCCTCGATATTCGCCTGTTCCCACAACCCGCAGATGTTCCCCTGAGGGTCGATGATCGCGGCGATCGCGCCGACACCAGGCACCGGCGTTTTCGGCAACGCGACCGTCGCGCCGAGTTTCGTCGCCTTTTCAATCGCCTCGTCGATGCTGGCGACATCGACGTAATTCATCCACGGTTGTTGCGGATGCTGCCGCTTCATCACCGCACCGTTGATTCCCGGTCCGTCGGAGCCGGTGTCGCACAGCCAGTACTCCGGGCCGGGAAGCGGAGCCTTGTGGAATGTCCAGCCGAACAGGTCGCTGTAGAACCTGGTCAGTTCTTCCGGCTGGTTCGCGGGGATCTCGAAGTGGACGACTCGGTTGTTGGCCACGATTCACCTCCTTGATGAGTGCCGCCTCCGTGTTCACCAAACTAGTTTTCAGGCATCAGGCGTGTCGAGGATGTGCTTCAATCGAGCCGCCAATTCCGGCGGCAGTTTCGGCAACCACGACGAATCGATCAGCCCGACCCCGAGCATATCCTGGAGGTGAACCTGATCCTTTCGCCGGTTCGACATCAACTTCATTGTTACCAGCGATTCGAGAGCGATCACGGAAAAATTGGCCGGATCGTTGACGGTCTCAAGCTCCGGCGCCGCCAGCAGATGATCGGGGCGAGTCTTTTCCCCGGCGAACAGAAGGTGAATGGCCTCACTCGGCTTGCCCTCCGCGCCGTCGCGGAACATGACCACATCCAGGACTTCGTCGGCGACAAAGCCCACTTGTTCCAGGGCGGTCGTAATGGCGGGCAGATCGCTGCGGCGGACCAGCAGATCGACATCGCGTGTTGTGCGGACCGCGCCCTCATCGATAGTCGCCACCCACGAGGCAACCGCATTGCCGCCGACCACGGCATAGGGAACGCCGATCTGGTTCAACGCCGCCGTCGCTCGCAACAACCGTTCGCGCACCTTCGCCACCGCTCGCTCCATTCGGTCGAGAATGTCCCCATTCATGCCGACAGTCTGGGCCGTCCAGCGCGACACGCTATCCCGGGATTGATCAATCGGCGCTGTCATGCTCTTTATGGTATCAAAGGAAGAAAGGAGACAAACGGATCCGTCAGAAAAGGAGCGGGACAACCAGCCGGTCGTCGCCGCAAACTTGACCGAAGGGGATGGCGGCGGGACAGGAGCGGCGCTTGCTGCGCGGAAGGCCGCGCGGTACAACGTGGCAGGTTGTCAACACGGACCGATCGAGCGGAGACGTCCGATGCTGTTTATTCGTTGCGCGTTCTGCCACAAGCTCGTTTTCCGCTTTTTCTATGCACGTCATAAAGCGAAGCACACAGCCCCCCTTGCCGATGGGCAGATGACCAATCACATCACCGTCCATCCGACGGGGCGCTACAAGGGTTCGCTCAAGGGTGTTCCGCGCGGATGTCTCCACCCGAAATGTGGCGTCGTGACTGGAATGCCGGAGGAGATCATCCGGAGCTACCTGGTCAATCCGTTCTTGTACGGGGGCGGATCGTTCTGTTGCGGCTGCAACGACTACATACCGGAAGCAGAACTGTTCTGGCAGGAGACCGGCCAGTCGCTGGCGGATTATCATCGTGAGTTGCAAGAGGAATACTTGCGGGTTCACGGAGAACCACCACCTCCGCCGGTGGTGTAGACGCGCGACGGCCACGCACGAGGACGAGCGCATCGTCACGAGTGAGGCCGACACCCCAATTCGAGATACGCGGTACGGTCAATCTCGATATCGCCATCATCTCCTCACTTGGATCGCACCTCGTCGGATAGGACGTCTTCGTTCGCGTCTTTGATGAGCAGAACCGCTACGGTCTCGGCGAGGCCAGCGTCACCGCGATCTGGAGCGGCGAAACGCAAACCGGCGTCATCGCCCTGATCGACGAATATCTGTCGCCACTGCTCGCCAGCGCCGATCCGTACCCTCCTCTTGAGTGCAGCAGGCGACCTCTCCCTCAGCTTTGCCCGTGTGGGCAATGGCTTCTTGGCCGTCTCGCCGGCTGTATAATGACCGCATCACGCTGGAAGGGAGATCCTCATGGGCTTCACCGTTACCCGTCAGGGCGGGACGAAAGACATCGAGTTCGAGGCGTATACTCGCCTCCTTCGGCAGAAGGGGGTGGACCTTGCCCGGCTTCAGCGCGTCCCGGAACCGGGTTCTGGCCGGCGCTGGCTCCATGTCTGGAACTTACAGGCCGAGGCTCAAGCCTTCGCAGACGAACTGAACAAGCGAATGGGAGACTCCGCCTGGGACGTTGTCGAGGTCAACGGGCAGTCCTCCGAGGGCCCCCTGGGACCCATCGAACTTCAGGTCATGCGCCAGGCCGACGGCTGGACCTTCGCCCTGCACCCGCTGAGCAGGCAGACGATCCAGAAAGTGTTCCCTGAGTCGTGCCGCAGGGGGAGCATCTTCATCCGCACGGAAACAGCCCAGGACTTCCAGACAACTCAAGACGATGTTGCCGACCTCGCCGAACAGGTCGCCATCATCCTCACCGGGTTGAGCCTGGACAGGATCACTCAGACGTTTGGCGGCTACCGCGTGTACGACCCGGTCGCCAAGAAGGAACTCGTGGCTTCGGAGCCGGTTCAGGCTTGAGGAAGTGCAGGCACCTTGTCCATCCCGGCGCAGCCTGCGAGGAAAGCCATTCAAGAGACAGACGTTCGGAGAGGCGGCAGGATTGTCCAGACGTTGCGGTAAGCCTGGAAGCTCTCGCCGCTGGTTCTCACGTCGTCCTTGCTGAAAGTGAAAGTGAGTGTCAGGTATTCCTTGCCATCATCCTCTTTCACATACTCAGTACCCACATCTTTGACACGCAAGCTGTCTAGCTGCTCGCGACTGATGATGATGAAATCCGACCACGCCTCTTTTGCTCTGATCGCGAAGACGTAGTAGAGGTCACTGGGCAATTTCAACTGTTCCAGGGGGACATGCACCTGCGCCGTATATCGGACTTCCTCCTTTCCGGCAACGCCTTTGCAAGTCAGCACCTGGATCTCAGTAACGCCTGGCTCCTCATCCTGGAATGCAAGAATCCTGTCCACTTCCGGGATGGCCACATTGCAACCCCGGTCCAGCAGTTCAGACATGGCCGCCAACTGGCCGGCGCTCCGCAAAGGCTGGCCTGTATCTGGAGCGGCCTCTTCGGCTGGAATGCCTCCCGCGATCTCGTGAGGAGCAAGAGGCGGGAGGAGGTGCCAGGCGTTTCGGTAGCCCTGGAAGGATTGTTTGCTGCACGTCACGCTGTTCGTTCTGAAGGAGAACGTGAGCTTCAAGTAGCGTTTGCCGTCGCTCTTGTCGAGGTATTCGGCGCCCACATCGTTCAGCCGTAGCGTATTTAGCTGCCCGCGGCTGATGACGATAAAATCCGTCCATCGCCTCCTCAATCGGATCGCGAAGACGTAGTAGAGTTCGCCCGGAGTTTTCAGTTGCTCCAGAGGGACCTTGACCTGGACGCTGTAGTTGCCTTCGGTCTTCCTGGGTGAACCGTTGCCGGTTTTCACCTGGACGCGGGTGGCCCTCTGCCACTTTCCTCGCAAGACGAAGAGGTCCTTGCCGACATCCACTTCCGGAATGACTGCCGTGCAACCCCGAGGTTGGAGTTCGGCCATGACCGCCAGTTCACCGCAGCGGCCCGTATAGAGGCGGCGGTTCTTCGGGTCCATCGGCTCCTCCGGCGCGATCAGCTCGGAAACGTGTCGTTTTCCGTTGCGCTACTCCCTCATCGTGCTATAGTAGGGACGCGAAAACGTGCCGGATACGTTAAAGAACTGCGGCGAGGGCTGGACTCTCCCCCTTCGGAGTTACACTCTGACTTCACCCACAACGCCGCCGATAGACTCGCCAGGAGCCAGCATGCCGATCACACGCATTACCGCCGAACCCATTAGCGGCACAGTCAATCCCGATATCGCCATCATCTCCTCACTCGGCTCGCACCTCGTCGGACAGTACGTCCTCGTTCGCGTCTTCGATGAGCAGGATCGCTGCGGACTCGGCGAGGCCAGCGTCACCGCGATCTGGAGCGGCGAAACGCAAGCCGGCGTCATCGCGCTCATTGACGAATATCTGTCGCCGCTGCTCGTTGGCGCCGATCCATTCGATATCGAGTGGATCAGCCGGCGCATGGAGAGGACCGTCTTCGCCAACAGCTTCGCTCGCGCCGCCCTCGAAATGGCACTCCTCGATCTGCAAGGCAAGATCCTCGGCGTTCCCGTCTACAAACTGCTTGGCGGCCAGGCGAGCCGAGGGTGTGAACCCCCGGGTGATGTGGGCATTCGCCTCAAGTTCGTCGTCGGCGCTGTCGAGGCGGACCTTGCCGCGGCGCGAGCGAAACGCATGACCGACGCCGGCTGGAAGTGCATCAAGGTGAAGGTCGCGCGCCACGAACATCCGCGCATCGACATCGAACGCCTCAAGGCGGTGCGCGACGCCATCGGACCGGACGTCATGCTGACAGTCGATGCCAATGGCGGCTACACGGTCGAACAGGCGGTGTGGGCGGCGCGCGAAATGGAGAAGCTCAACGTCGCGCTGTTCGAGCAGCCGACGCGGCGGAACGATCATGTGGCAATGGCGGAAGTGCGGCGAAAGAGCGGCATTCCGATCATGGCGGACGAGAGCGTCTTCACGCCACTCGACGCCCTGGAGGTGATTCGTCATCAGGCGGCGGACGTGCTGAGCCTGTATCCCGGCAAGCACGGCGGCATGCGCGCTACCCAGCAGATCGCGAAAATGGCGGAGTCGGCGGGCATCGTCTGCACCATCGGCAGCAATCTCGAACGCGAAGTGGCGACGGCCGCGATGGCCCACATCACCGTTTGTACGGCGAACCTGCTTT
>JBBSDR010000647.1:0-4989 GCA_038240465.1 Gemmatales bacterium | reverse complement strand
CGGCTGGTCGCTCAAGAACCTGCATCGGCTCATCATGCTTTCCCGCACTTATCAGCAGGCCAGCTTTGACCGGCCGGAGTGCAGCCGGATCGATCCTGACAACCGACTGCTCTGGCGCTTCAACCGTCGGCGTCTCGACCTGGAAGCGATGCGCGATGGACTCCTGGCCGTCTCGGGCCGGCTCGATCGCCAGATGCTGGGACGTCCCCTGGATGTCGCGGGCGATCCGCGCAATCGTCGCCGGACGGTGTATGGCCTGGTGGATCGGCAGAGTCTGCCGGCCCTGTTCCGCTCCTTCGACTTCGCCAGCCCCGACGCCTCCGTCGAGCGCCGCCCGCAGACGACCGTGCCGCAGCAGGCGCTGTTCGGCATGAACGCCCCCTTCATGATGGAGCAGGCTCGCGCCCTGGCTGGCTGCCCCGAGGTAGCCCGCGAGACCGATCCGGGACGGCGTGTCGCGCTGCTCTATCGGCTGGTGCTGGGCCGCCAGCCGGATGCAGCGGAAGTCCGGCTGGCCCTTGACTTTCTTGCCGCCGCGGCACACACTCGAGTTCAGCCAGAGAAATCGCATCTTGATCCCTGGCAGCAATTCGCGCAGGTGCTGCTGTTGACCAATGAGATGATGTTCATGGACTGAACGGCTTTCTGACATGGCTAATCGAGAGAAAGAGATCCGGCGATTCCAGCGTGCGGCCGATCAGCGGTTGACCACCGCCGATTTCCTGCTGGAGAATGGCTTTTACCTCGATGCCGTCTACCTGGCAGGCTACACCGTCGAGTGTTCTCTCAAAGCCCTCATCCTGCGCTGGACCCCGCGAAGGGAATGGGAGGACATGCTCGAACGTCTCGTGGAGGCTGGGGCGAAAGGACACAGGTTTGAATACTTGAAGGGGATCTTGAAAGAACAACGCGAGAACCGAGAAACCCGCGATCGGGAAGTGTTCAAGTTGTTGAGCGAAAACTTGCGGGATGTCGCTGCCTGGTCCACGGACCTGCGCTATCAGTCTGGTTCCATCAAACCAAAAGAAGCTCAGACCTTCCTCGCGGCGGCGCATCTGATCCGCGATTGGTGTGCAAGGAGTTGACAGATGGTCGATCTCGATAGCATGAAAACCAAGGAAACGAAAAAGATCGAGAAATTGTTGCTGAAGCACTTCCCGGACTGCCCGGAGGATTATCCGCCATCAGCTTATCGCTACAACTCGGCTTCGATTCGCGTGCGCGTCGTCAGCGACCGATTCAAAGGCAAGGACCGTGTCGAGAGAAGCGAGATGGTCTATCCTCTTCTCAAGGAAAATCTTCCCGAGGATACCTGGCTGGATGTCACCATCATCCTGCTGCTGGCGCCGGATGAACTGGAAGACTCCTTGATGAACAGGGAATTTGATCGCCCCACTCCTTCAAGCCTCTAACACGATATCCAATGAAAACACATAACCATTGCCGTTCTGCTGTCTCTCGCCGCGACTTCCTGAGCAACACAGGGACTGGACTGGGCATCCTTGGCCTCGCCGGGCTGCTGTCCGACTCCGGCGTTCTCAACGCCGCGCAGCCCGCGGGCAATCCCCTTGCCGTCCGGCCGGCGCACTTCCCCGCCAGGGTGAAGCACGTCATCCACATTTACCTCAACGGTGGTCCGGCGCAGATGGACACCTTCGACCCCAAGCCGCTCCTCAAGAAATACGAGGGCAAGAGGCTCCCGCAAGGCAACCTGACCACGGAACGCCCGACTGGCGCAGCCCTGCCGTCGCCGTTCAAGTTCAACAGGCACGGCAAGAGCGGCATCGAGGTCAGCGAGATTTTCGCGAAGACGGCGGCCCACGTCGATGACATCTGCTTCATCCGTTCGATGTACGCCAACACGCCCAACCACGAACAGTCGATGCGGCTGATGAACTGCGGCGACGAACGCCTGTCGCGTCCCAGCATGGGGGCCTGGGTCACCTATGGCATGGGGACCGACAACGCCAACCTGCCCGGCTTCATCGTCCTCTGTCCCGGCCTGCCCGTCGCCGACGTCTCCAACTGGCGCTCCGCCTTTCTGCCGGGCATCTACCAGGGAACGCACATCGACACCCGCAAGACAAAAGTCGAGGAGTTGCTCGACAACATCCGCAATTCCGAGGTCACCCGCTCCGATCAACGGCGGCAGCTCGATCTGCTTGCCGAGATGAATCGCCGTCATCAGCAGCCGCGCGCCGAGGATGCCGCTCTCGAAGCCCGCATCCAGTCGTTCGAGCTGGCCTTCCGCATGCAGACGGCCGCGACCGATGCCTTTGACATCGGCAAGGAGCCGAAGCACATCCGCGAGATGTACGGCGACGGCATCCACGGCCGGCAACTGCTGACCGCCCGGCGTCTCGTCGAGCGCGGCGTTCGCTTCGTGCAGTGCTATCACGGCGACGTTCAGCCGTGGGACAGCCACGACAATATCGACAAGAACCATCGCAAACTGGCCGGCGAGTGCGATGGCCCAATCGCGGCCCTGTTGACCGACCTGAAACAGCGCGGCCTGCTCGACGAGACGCTGGTGATTTGCGGTGGCGAGTTCGGCCGCACGCCGGCGGTCGAACTGTCCAACGGCAAGCCGGCGATGGGCCGCGATCACAATCACTGGGGCTTCACCGTCTGGCTCGCGGGAGGCGGCGTCCGGGGCGGACACGTTCACGGCGCCACCGACGAGTTCGGTTACAAGGCCATCGAGAAGCGCGTCCACGTCCACGACCTGCACGCGACGATCCTGCATCTGCTGGGGTTCGATCACACCAAGTTGACCTATCGCCACGCTGGCCGCGACTTCCGCCTGACTGACGTTCACGGCAATGTTGTGCGGGAAATTCTGGCCTGAGGTGAAGTGATGAGCAGGAATCCAACCAGCAGCGCAGCGGTCCTCGTTCTGAGCCTGGGACTCTTGATCCTGTCGCCCAATTCGGAGGTGTTAGCCGCGCCGGTGGAACGGGTGCCGGTGATCCTGGACACCGACATCGGCAGCGATATTGACGAGGCGTTTGGACTGGCGCTGATCCTCGGCAGCACGGAACTGGATCTTCGCGGCATCACCACCGTGAGCGGGAACACCCAGACACGGGCGTTGCTGTTGTGCCGGTTCCTGACCATGACCGGCCGCCGGCACACTCAGGTTGCCGCCGGCGCGGACCCCCAGCCGCCGCGCGAAATCGGCGGCCAGTACCAGTATTACTACCACCCCGACGTCATCTTTAACCGCACGACCCGGCCGGTCAAGGAAGCCGCCGTGGAGTTCCTCGCCTCTCGCCTCAAGGCACAACCGGGGAAGATCACGCTGCTGGCAACCGGCCCTCTGACCAACATTGCCCGGCTGCTCCGCGAACACCTGGACAGCAAGACCTGGATCAAGCGCATCGTGCTGGTGGGCGGCTCTCTTCGCACCGCCGCGGACGGCAAACCGGCGGCTGCGGAACCAAACATTCGCGCGGACATCAAGGCGGCCCAGACGGTGCTCGCGTCCGGAGTCCCGCTCGTTGTCGTTCCACTGGAGGCCAGCGCCGGCCTGACGCTTGGAGAGACGGAGCGCACGCGCGTTTTCCGTCCCGGGACCGCCTTGAGCAACCAGGTGCGAGCGCTCTACCAACTCTGCGATCAGGAGACCCCCACCCTGGCCGCACCCTTCGCGGCGGCCCTCTGCTTTGACGAGCGCTTCGGCACGCTCAAGGAGATGCATCTGGAGGTGGACGAGCAGGGGTTCACACACGCCGGCAAGGGCAAGCCAAACGCCCGCGTGGCCGTTGCCGCCCACCGCGCTGAGTTCTTGAAGTGGTACGTCGAGCGCATGGCCTCGCTGGTGTCGCCTTCGGATGCGCCGGCGAAGTTGATCCCGCGCGGCGGAATGCCGGCCCGCGTCCATGTGGCCGAGGACTTCGAGAACGACATCGAACGGCGCTGGTGGATGAGCGGCAAGGCGGAGACGAAGAACGTGCCGTCCGGCAGCACGCGCGCCTGTCGGGGCGTCCTCACGCACGATTTCGACGACCTGCTCGGCCAGTCCCGGGCAATGTACACGGCCGTCATCTTCAATCCGGTCCCCGGTCCGCCGATGGGGCCGAACACTCGTCTGAGCTTCCGCTACTGGCTGAAGGGGACGAGCGCGCTCCGGGTGCAAATCTACAGTCTGACCAACGGCTATCATCGTCACCTGGTCCTGACCGGCCTGCCGCAGGAGAAATGGCAACCGGCCACGGTGGACATGACCGTCGCCCGCCGGCCCGACGGCACGGGCGGCCCTCTCTCGGAGAACGAGCGCATTGACGACATCCAGTTCTATGCCGATCCCTCGGCCGAACTGATTATCGACGACATCTTCCTGTACGACGCCGCTCCGCCGGAGGAGAAGCGACCATTTCCCGCCCGCGTCCACTTCACCGGCCTGTTCGACACCGGCAAGCAGGGCAAAGAGTGGCCCGGCACTTTCGAGATTGTCGATCACAAGCCGCCCTTGCTCTGGAAGGCGGCCCGGTCGGTGAAGAACGACGAGTTGGGGGCGTCCTGGATTCGGCTGCACCTGCGCGGCGAACGCTTGTTGGGAGAGACGACCCATCTTCAGTTCCGCTACCAGTTGAGCGGCGCCGATTCGATGCGCGTCCTGCTGGTCAACCGCGCTGCCAAGGACACACACACTATCGAACTCAAGGGCCTGAAAAACGGAGAGTGGGCGGAGACAAATGTGGACTTCTCCGCCGCGAAGGGCGACAAGGGCAGCGCGGCGCTCCACAAGGGTGACCGGGTAGACGAGATCCATTTCCTGCTGCCCAGGGGATCCGAGTTGCTGCTGGACGACGTCCTCCTCTACGAGCCGGGGACCGCTACGAAACGCTGAGCGGGGATTCCGCCCGAGGCACCCGCTCGCCGCTCCGGACATCTGACACGCATCGTGTACGGTTCTCCCGAGGAGGTGCGGGTTCGATACCGAGAGGGCCGAACTCAGTCGTGTCCACTACAGCAGTTCGATTCGCT
>JBBSDR010000646.1:0-4999 GCA_038240465.1 Gemmatales bacterium | reverse complement strand
ATCGCAGGGTGGCGGCGCGGGAGGATAGTCAACGCTGGGCCGGGCGCGAGCGTGTTCGCCGACCCAGACCGGAATCTCCACCGAATGAAAGAACGAGAAGAAGAAGTCCGGGATTTCGAGGCGAGGCTCAAGGAGGCGGAGCGATCTGCCGACCGGCTGGTGATCGCCGATGCGCTTGACGACCTCGGGGGAGCGCTCGGCAACCTCGGCCAGCGCGACAAAGCTCTCGATATCCTGGCGCGGTCGCTCGCGCTCCATGAGGAACTCGGCCACACGACCGGGATCATTACCAACCTCAACCAGATTGGTGGCATCTACGAAGGTCTCCGCCGGTACGACGATGCCCGGTCGGTCCTCGAACGCGCTCTTGCCCTGGCCCGCAGCGTCGGCGATCGCTCCCAGGAGGCGACGAGCCTCAACAACCTCGGGCTTGTCGATGAGGCGACCGGCAGGCTTGAGAGTGCCGCCGAGTCCTACACGCGCTCGCTCGAACTGCTCCGCGAGGTCGGCGACCGCCGCAGGTTCGCGACCACCCTCAATAACCTCGGCGTGGTCCATGTGGCTCTCGGGCGGCACGACGACGCGCTCCGCATCTTTGGAAAAGCCCTCGCGAACCAGGAGGAGATCGGATACCGCGCCGGAGTCGCAAGCACGCTCAACAACCTCGGCTCGCTTTTCGAGAAGCTCGCCCAGGTCGAGCGAGCGGTGGAGTACTACGAGCGCGCCCTCGCGATCCAGGAGGAGATCGGAGACCGGGCCGAGATCGCGACGTTCCTCAAGAACCTGGCGCTCGCGCACGACAAGCTCGGCCATTTGCGCGAGGCGATCGAATACCACGAACGAGCGCTGCCGATCTTGCGGGAGCTTGGCAACATGGCTAGCGTCGCCTCGACCCTGTTCAGTCTCGGTGAGTGCCACGAAAGCGATGACCGCGACGAGGAGGCGCTCGGATGCTTTGAGGCCGCGGCCCGGCTCGACGAGGAGCTTGGCGACCGGGCGAACCTGGCGCTGAGTACGGTCAGTCAGGCGCGCATCTGCTCGAGCCTGGGCGAACACGAGCGGGCGCTCGAACTCGGCGAACGCGCCCTCTCGATCCGCGAGGAACTCGATAACGATGCCGACCTGGCGGCGGCCCTCGACAACGTCGGGCTTCTCTACAGCGAGGCCGGCTTTCATGAGAGGGCGATCGAGTTACTGGAGCGATCGCTTGTACTCGCCGCCCAGGCCGGTGATGACGAGGGGGTAACGGCGGTGCTGGCCAACCTCGGCGGCGTCTGCCGTGACGCCGGCCAGTTGGAGAAGGCCCTCGCCTACTACGAACGCGCGCTTCCCGGGATCGAGCAGGCCGGCGACCGCGCACGGGTCGCGCGCATTTTCAAGAGCCTCGGTGCGCTCCATGACGACCTGGGCCGCCCCGGCCAGGCGCTCGGCTTTTCCGAGCAGGCCCTCGCGGTTTTTGTCGAACTCGGTGACGAACATCGCGAGTTTGCCCTCCTGGCGCAGATGGCGCAGAGCTATAGGGACCAGGGACGCACCGCGGACGCGCTCCGGGCATTTCGCCGTCTCGTGGAGATCGACAGGCTTTTGAAGCCGGAGCGCCTCCCGGATGACTCCGCCGCGCTCCAGGCGCTCGAGTCACTGCTCAACGGCGAGGCGTCCAAATAGGTCCGCTAGTATTACCTCGGCAGAGAAGAAACGCACGCCTTCTTGTAGCCGAAGTCGCCAGACTTCGGGCAAGCAAGGCACCCGAAGTCTGGCGACTTCGGCTACAAGTGAGCTTCTTTCTCGCCGAGGTAATAACGAGAGGGGTGCAGGGTTTGACCCCATTTCGAGGTCAGGCGATTGTCGCCTCGTGTGATCGGCCCGTCAATGGGCTGCCTTACAGCCGATGGTCTTCAACCTGGTTGAAGCGAATTTCGCTTTTCATGGGCCGCCCCAGAAGGTACGATCATTTCCTCACCTGCATTACTCGTCTTCTCGCTCCTGATCGAGTTTGCCCACGATGCCGCCGACCGCATCTACAAGGCCGTCGCCGCCTCGACCGACGGCACGGCGGCGCTCAAGCCCATCCTGCGCCCGTACGACACCGTCGGCTCCACCCGTCACGTCGATTTCGACACCACCCGGCCCGTCTATGCGACGAGGGCCGACAGGTGCCACATCGGTCATGTGGTGGCCGATACCGACTCGTGGGAACAGAAGATGGCCGAAGCGCTGGAGGACATGCCCGAAGTCTTCCGTTACGTCAAGAACCACAATCTCGGCTTCACCATCCCCTACACCCTCAACGGCGAGGAAAGGAACTACACCCCTGATTTCATCGCTTGCATCGACGATGGCCGCGGCGCCGGCGACTTGCTCAACCTGATCGTCGAAGTGACCGGGGAGAAGAAGAAGGACAAGGCCGCCAAGGTCGCCACGGCGCGGACGCTCTGGGTGCCGGCCCTCAACAATCACGGCGGTTTCGGCCGCTGGGCGTTTATCGAAGTCGCCGACCCGTGAGACGCCAAGAGCGTCATCCGGCAATGGCTGGCGAAGCGAGAATCCGCGCCGGTATAATCTCAGTAAAGGGGGCGTCCAAGAATTAGTTCCAATCGGAGGCGAGCGGCACGGCGTAAGCGTGCCGGTTTGTCCGTTGCACCGGCACGGCGTAAGCGTGCCGGTTTGTCCGTTGCACCGGCACGGCGTACGCGTGCCGCTCGCCGAAGTCATTGCTGGACATGCCCAAAGGAGGAGCGTCTCATGGCCACGGATACAACCAAAAAGCAGAGCTGGATCAAGAAGACCCCCGACGTTTGCGGCGGCGACGCCTGCATTCGCAATACCCGGATCACGGTCAATGGGCTGGTCGAATGGCGCAAGCTCGGTCTTTCCGATGAGCGGATTCTGGAGATCATCCAGGGATTGACTCCCGAAGATCTCGCAGCCGCCTGGGAATATTATCGGCTCAATCAGGCAGAAATCGACGAAGAGATCCGGCTAAACAATGAAGAGTGATCGACATGGCCCGGTTGTATGCCGACGAGGACTTCCCAGGACCGTTGGTGCCGATGCTGCGACACCTGGGGCATGACGTCTTGACGGTCCAGGAAGCTGGACGCAGAGGCAGCACCGACCCCCAGGTGCTGGCCGATGCCACTTCGGACGGCCGGACGGTCCTCACGCACAATCATCGGCACTACAAACGCCTGCATGCAGCGCAGGCGCACGCGGGTATCGTCTCATGCACCCGCGATCAGGATGATTTGCCCGGTCTGGCGCAGCGCATTCACGACGCCATTACGGCCGTCCCGAACCTCGCCAACCAGTTCATTCGCGTCATCCGTCCCAGCCCTCCGCTCAAACCCTGAGAAGCGCCCCATGGCCAAGAAGAAGCCCGCACCGGCACCCGTCGAATCGAGCCGCCACAAGGACAGGCGCAAGAACATCCCCACCGAGGAACTGCGCGACTTCGTGGCCGAGGACGAGCAAGCGCCGCGGACCATGCTCTACCCGCGCGATCCCTCCCTCGATCCGCAACTGGTCTGGAAGGGCAAGGACGAGCCGGCAATGATGTCCGACACCCTTGATTTGCTGGTCTCGGGCCAGAACCGGACTCCGACAGTCCGACTGGACCAAGGCGTGCGCGCGTGTGGCGTACCTAAAATGGCACGAACACAAGTGCTTGCAAGAGTGCTGTTTGGGGCGTCTTCAGGGTGCGCCACCTAACTTGGCGTACCTGGCGATTTCCTGGCACCGTCGTCCTGCCGATGATAACATCAATCTGTCCGGTCTGACGGAACCCAGTGCAGGATTCGCACCTCTGCTCCATTGTCTCGAACACCCGCGAGGACGTCATGCGTCCGTGCTTTCCATCATCCCCGCGTCTGTCCACCCGGGCAGTGATGCTCCTCATCTGGATCCTGTCTGCCATGATTGGCCGGCCGGCTCAACCACCTCCTCCCGGCGACCCAATGAAGCCGATGGAGATGAACAAGCTCGAACTCCACCGGCTCAAGAACGAGGACCTGCTGAAGCAGGCATCCACCATCCACGAAAAAGCGGCCCAGGACTACCTGGCCGCGGCGAGGGCGCTCGCCAGCGTCGAACTACTCCTCGAAGAGTACACACGGTCTGCCGATGCGCCCGTGGAGGAGAAGCCGTCTCCCAAACCAGCAGACTCGACGGCCGAGACCCAGGCACAGGCGGTTGTGGATGCGGCCCGGCTCAAGCAGGAGGCGGCCCGCCGGCAACTCAAGCTCGTCCAGGAACGCAAGGGGCTGCTCGACCGGCTGTCAGCGGCGCTGGACGCGGGTCAGTCCGCCGGCGTCGCCTTCCTCAATGCCCTCGACGATCTCAAACCCTACGCGGTCGAAATCGGTCTGCGCGTGACGGATGGCACACTACCCAACGCCAAGGCCCCTCTCGAGTTCGCAGCGGAGGCCCTCACAACGAAGCGGAAGGACCTCGCCGCCGACCAGGAGAAGCGGAAGAAGAAAGCGGCGAACGCTCGCAAGGCCCTGGCTGCGGTGGCCAAGCTGTTGGAGGTAGCGAACAAGGCCATGCTCGCTGCTGACGCCGAAGTCAACCAGGCAGGCAAGGCGCTGGCCCAGGAACAGAAGCGGCTCGAGATGGAAAAGGCGCACACCCACAAGGGTACGGATGCCATGCTGGCTGACCTCGGACGGCTTATCGAAGAGGGCGAGGGGCTTAAAGGCGCCTATGAACTGGCCCTGTCGCGCTTCAACACCCGGGCCGCCGACGCTGTCCGACTCCGCAAGGCCCTTGAGGTGCTCAAGCAGCCCGAGGTCAAGGTGCCGCGGATCACCCACGCTGAGGATGTCGAAATCGCCACCCGGTCGATCCAGGAGTTGATCGACTTTTACTCGGCGCGGATCAAGGCGATTGAGGACCTGAGGGCCGCCCTGGTCGTCCTGGCCCGTCAAGGCGGCGAGTTCGAGGCGGACGCTGCCGTCTCATCGGAGCACCTGTTCCAGACGAACGTCGTCGCCGGGCTGCT
>JBBSDR010000645.1:0-5001 GCA_038240465.1 Gemmatales bacterium | reverse complement strand
GCGGCGGGAAGTTATTTCGCCGTCGGTCCTTAGCGGAGCCGAAGACCGCCAAGCCGCAAGCGGCAAAACCTCAGACGTGCAGTTCAACGATGTCCTTGTCGTGCAGAACGTGATCGCGCGGCACTGTCTGCCCGTCGAAGACGCCCGTCCCCCAGACGCGCGCCGACTTCAACTTTTCCGGCAACTCCTGATGAATGACGGCCGCCAGGTCCATCAGCGTGCCGCCGCGCGCCATCGTGAACGGCGACTCCATGTCAGCCGGCTTGCCTGGCTTCTTCGTATAGAGGCGAATTACGTCAAGCGCCTGATAGAGGGCAGTCCGCAGTGCCTCCAGTCCCTGGCCTGTCTCCGCCGCGATAACGTGCATCGGATAGCGTGAGGCGAACATCTCGCGGACGATCTCCAGCCGCTCGTCTGCTCCCGGCGCATCGATCTTGTTGGCGACCAGCAGCGTTTTGACGTGCAGGATGCCGGCCCCCTCGTCCTCCTTCGGCTCGCCGCCGAGGATCGTCTTTACCTGAGCAAGCCGATCGACGACTGCCTCCGCCGCGAAGGGGCCGTCATCGTCGGCCAGGTCGAGCAGCAGCACGACGCCGTCGGCAGCGCGGACCAGGCTCGATAGATACCCCTCCATGAAGTCCGGCGTCACGGGCGGCGTGTCGATCAGCTGGACGCTGACGTCTTCAAAGACCATCATGCCGGGTATGGGTTCGCGTGTGGTGAAGGGAAAAGGCGCGACCTGCGGCGTGGCGCGGGTCAGCTTGCAGACAAGCTGGCTTTTGCCGGCGTTGGGAGCGCCGAGGAGGATATACTGTCCCGCTCCCTGACGCGGCACCTTGTAGCTGACGCCGCTTTTTTTGCCGCTCTTCTTTTCCTGTTCGACCTCCTCCTTGGTGGCGCTGATCTTCTGCTTGATGTCGGACTGGAGCTTTTCGCTGGCCTTGTGCTTGGGGACTTCCTTCCACATCTTCTGCAGAGCGGCGAGGCGTTCCTCGGCGGTCTGGGCGCGCTTGAACTCCTGTTCGGCCTCGTGATATTGCGGTGTCAGGTTGACGGCCATGATCGCAGCCTCCTCGCTCGCCATTCGTGTCTCGCCCTGATTATACTGTCACAACCGCACGCGTCTCCAGGCTGAGAGTGAGGGAGCGAGCAGAGAACAAGGGGAGTCGAGCATGTCCGAGTTGTACGATCGGGTCCAGGAAGCGAAAGCGTTCATCCAGTCGCGCTGGTCCACCAGGCCGCGCGCCGGCATCATTCTCGGCACCGGACTCGGCGGTCTCGCCGGCGACATCCAGGCCGAGGCGACGATCGACTATGCCGACATCCCGCACTTCCCGCGCTCGACCGCTCCGTCGCACAAGGGCGAACTGGTCTGCGGCCGGCTCGGCGGCCATCCCGTCGTCGCCATGCACGGCCGGTTCCACTTCTACGAAGGCTATCCCCTGCAGCAGATCACTCTGCCGGTTCGCGTCATGCACGCCCTGGGGGCCAATACGCTCATCGCCAGCAACGCTTGCGGCGGCATGAATCCGCAGTGGAACAAGGGCGACATCATGATTATCGACGATCACATCAACCTCATCCCCGACAATCCGCTCATCGGCCCCAATGACGACCGCCTCGGGCCGCGCTTTCCCGACATGAGCCAGCCTTACGATCGCACCCTCATCGCCCTCGCCCAGCGAATTGCGCTCGAAGAGAAGATCGTCTGCCACAAAGGCGTCTTCGTCGCCATCGCGGGACCAAACCTCGAAACGCGCGCGGAGTACCGCTTCCTGCGCGGCGCCGGAGCGGATGTGGTTGGCATGTCCACCGTGCCGGAAGTGATTGTGGCCGTCCACGAAGGAATGAAGACGCTCGGATTCTCGATCATTACCGACCTGTGTCTGCCGGACGCCCTGGAGCCAGCCCGGCTCGAAGACATCATCGCGACAGCCAACCAGGCGGAGAAGAAGTTGCGTGTGCTGGTCCGTCGTGTCGTCGCGGAGTTGCCATGAAACGTGAAATGCCCTGGCTCGTCTTCGCTTGTGTCTATCCGACGCTGCTGGCGTGGGGTTACTTCCTGCTGCTCGCGGGGACAGGCCCACTCCAGCAGGCGGCGTACTCCCTCGGCAAGGCGGCCCAGTTGCTGCTGCCCATCGCGCTGATGTGGTGGTGGCAAGGCCGCTGTCCGCGTCCGTCGCGGCCGCGCTTCGCCGGGTTGAGCCTCGGCTTGACGTTCGGCCTGGCCACCGTCGCGGCGATGCTGGGGCTTTATCACCTCTGGTTGAAGTACACACCTCTCTTCGAGACGACGCCGGCAACAGTCCATAACGAGTTGATCAGCATGGGTCTGGCGACGCCCGCTCGCTATCTCCTGTTCGCCTTCTTTCTGTCCATCCCCCATGCACTCCTGGAGGAGTATTACTGGCGCTGGTTCGTCTTTGGCCGGATGCGCAGACATGTCTCGTTTCGCTGGGCCTGTGTGCTGTCGAGCCTCGGTTTCGCGGCCCATCACGTCATCATCCTGGCTGTGTATTTGCCGGGATATTTCTGGATCGGCGTCCTGCCTCTTTCGCTGGCCGTTGCTCTGGGCGGCGTCATGTGGGCGTGGTTATACGAGCGGACCGAATCCATCTACGCCGGCTGGCTCAGTCATGCGATCGTCGATATGGGATTGTTCGTCCTGGGGTATGACATGCTGCGAGAGAGCCTGTTCCGATAACACGTCTCCCCATTTGCCGAGAGGCGGGCCAATCTTTCGATCGACAGACCCCCGAAGCGAGACAGCCCATGGCCGACGTGTGTGTTATCTACAATCCTCGGGCGGGACGCGGCAAAGCCGAGCGGACCGTCGCACGTCTGCGCCGCGTCCTCGGCCAGCGCGCGGAGTTCTGGGCGACGCATCATCCGGGACACGCGGAAGCCCTCGCTGCACGAGCGGCCGGGAGTTTCCGCATCGTCGCGGCGGCGGGCGGCGATGGCACCGTTCACGAGGTGGCCAACGGTCTGCTGCGCGGCGACAAGACGCAAACGATCCTTGCCGTGCTGCCGGTCGGCAGCGCCAACGATTACGCTTTCAGCCTCGGCCTGGATGCGGATTGGTGGCGGCGAACCGATGAGAGCGTCGGCGTCCGGGCGGTCGATGTGGGATTGGTTCGCAGTCCGGACGGCCGGCAGCGCTGGTTTATCAACTGTCTGGGGATTGGCTTCAACGGCCACGTCACCCGGCAGGCGCGGCGCATCAAGAGCTTGCGTGGCATTCCGCTCTATGCGCTGGCCGTGCTGCGAGCCATGACGGCGCATTTTCGCCATCCTCTGCTGTCGATCCGGCTGGATGACGACGAGGTCCAGAGGGTGCCGACGCTGGCGCTGACGCTGGGACTCGGTCGGCGCGAGGGCAACTTCCTGCTGACGCCGAACGCGATCCTCGATGATGGCCTGTTCGACTATCTGCACGTCGGCCGGTTGAGCAGACTGGGGCTGATCCGGTATGTGCCGCGGATGATTTCGGGACGGATTCCGACGGACGATCCCGTCATTGGCGTGGGGCGTTGCCGGCGTGTGGAGGTCGAGAGCGAGGAACCATTGATGGTGCATGCGGACGGCGAGTTTTTCTGCCAGCCCGAAGAGGACGTCCGGCGCATCAGCATGGAGCTTCTTCCGGGCCGGCTGCGCGTCATGGGACGAGTGCCCCAGCGCGCGCCAATCCGTTGAGGGTGCCAGGATGACTCTTGAAGACTTTCTGCAAACGATCGTCGCGGACCCACCGAGCGCGGGGACGACCTGGCCGGTGCTGGCCGACTGGCTCGAAGATCAGAACGATCCGCGCTCCGAACTGGTCCGCCTCCTCTTCCAGCCCGAGTTTCACAGAGAATGGCCCGCCGAACAACGCGACGCGCGAGTGCGCGAACTGCTGGCGTCCGGAGTGGAAGCGGTTGTCCCCTCGTTCGTCAATTCGATCGGAATGAAGTTCGCGCTCATCCCCGGTGGCACCTTCCTCATGGGATCGCCAGAAGAAGAAGAAGGAGAGGACGATGAGCATCCGCAGCACGAGGTTGAGATCACGCGACCGTTCTTCATGGGCATCTCTCAGGTGACGCAGGAGGAGTATCATCAGGTCATGGGTGCGAACCCAAGCTGGTTCTGCGCTGCAGCACGCATCGGCAAGGACAGGGTTCAGATACTGGACACCAAGCGATTCCCTGTTGAGACTGTGTCGTGGGACGACGCCAGGGCGTTTTGCGATGCGCTCTCGAATCGGCTGGAGGAGAAGAAAGCGGGACGCAACTATCGCTTGCCGACCGAGGCGCAATGGGAATATGCCTGTCGAGGAGGGGCGACTACTTCTCAGTTCTTCCACTTCGGGTATTCTCTTTCGAGTACCCAGGCCAACTTCGACGGTAACTACCCAGACGGTTCGGGCGAGAAGGGGCCCTATCTCGGACGTCCCTGTCCCGTTAGCTGCTATCCCGCCAATGCCTTGGCTCTATTTGACATGCACGGCAACGTCTGGGAGTGGTGTTTCGACTGGTACGACGAAGGCTACTACAAGAACAGTCCAAAAAAAGATCCGCAAGGTCCGGAAAGCGGAGAATATCGTGTGCTGCGCGGCGGCTCGTGGCGCTACGGCGGGTACAACTGCCGCGCCGCCCTCCGCAACAGGAGCGCCCCCGGTGACCGCGACAACAGCAACGGCTTCCGTGTCTGTTGCCTCCTGGACTTGTAACCCTTTGTCCTTGGGTTCGGGCCAGCGTCCCCCGCGCCCCATGACACGCCTCCTCCCAGGTTGCCGAGTCCCAGGAAGCCCACGACACGCGCCATCCCGGGTCCACGACACGCCAGCGCCCCGGGTTCCGCCACGCGCCGCCATGACACGCCAGCGCCCCGGGTTCCGCCACGCGTCACGCGCCGCCATGACACGCCAGCGCCTCGGGTTCCGCCACGCGCCGCCATGACAGGGCAGCGCCCCGGGTTCCGCCACGCGTCACGCGCCGCCATGACACGGCAGCGCCCCCGGTT
>JBBSDR010000644.1:0-5004 GCA_038240465.1 Gemmatales bacterium | reverse complement strand
CTGTTTCGATTGTTTCGCCGGGTTTCTGGGGCGCGCGCGCACTCCCCCCGCGCACCCCCGAGGCACGCCGCCAAACGTGTCACCGAGGGAAATCATGCTCGTCGGATATGTCAGCGATGAACGATATGTCGCCCTCCACGACGTCTCCCTGGTATTCGAGAACGGTGCTGAGATGATCGCCACGCGTTCACTCGCCAACGGCGCCGTGCTGGCGGACGTCAAGCCTGGTCCCCAGCGCGTCTCGCTGGCGAAGGACGGCTTCGGCAGCAAGCGCGTCGAGATGACCGTGACGTCCGATAAGCCCTACCAGTTCCGGCTCTTGTCGGATCGGCTGCTCGGCTATGCCTGGCCGAAGTGGACCGCGACCGGGAAAGAGGGCGAGTTTCGCATTCACTCCCCTGACGCATACAAGCTGTCGCTATGGCGCTACGGCTGGGACAAGGAGTTGATCCAGGACCTCGGCTGGTTCGACGATCACGGTCCCGGCTCGACGAAGCAACTCACTCCCGACGGCGATTTCACGCAGACGGGAGTGCAGTGGAACAAGATCGGCTTCGGCAGCAAGTGGCATCACCAGCGCATCGCCGCTCCAACCCGGACCGGACTCTACTACTTCCACGTCAAGAACGCACGGGGCGAGTTCTTCTCCTTTCCGTGGATCGTGTCTCCGGCGAAGCCACAAGCGCGCATTGCGGTGCTGACCTCGAACATCACCTGGAACGCCTACAACAACTTCGGCGGCCGCAGCAACTACGTCAATCAACGCGAGTTGCTCCCCACTCCCACCGTCTATGCCCGCACCGACCTGGAACGCTACACGAAGCCTGGCACCTGGCCCTTTGAGGTGTCGGGCGCTCCGCTGTCCTTCGATCGTCCCGAGCCGGCGAACATGGTTCCCGAGGACGCCCTTATCACCGACGTCATCGAGGGACGCCTCGCCTGCTGCTATGCCCCGGCCGAATGGCGCTTACTCGGCTGGCTGGAGCGCGAGGGCTTCCCTTATGACTTTTACTCCGAGACGGAACTGCACTTTGGCAGACTGCCGCTTGATGACTATCGCGTCCTGGTCCTCAACACGCACAACGAATATGTCTCGAAGGAGATGTATCACACGCTCAAGGATTGGGTCCACAATCGCGGCGGCCGGCTGATGTCGCTGGCGGGCTGTGGCCATCTCTGCGAACTGGAGTTCCTCGACGAACACACCATCCGCTGCCGTCAGGAGGGGCCGACGGACCTGCGCGGGGAGTCGCCGGCGCGTCTGCTCGGCGTCGAGTATTCCCATGCCGGCTATCGCACCGGCGCGCCCTATCGTGTAATCGCTGAAGGCCACTGGGTCTTCGATCGGACCGGTCTCAAGGCGGGTGGTTTGTTTGGTCAGCGCACGCTCAATGGCCGGACGCCCGGCGGCGCCTCGGGGCTGGAACTGGACAAGATCTCGGCCGACTCGCCGAAGGCCCTCGTTCACCTGGCGAAGGGGACCAACCCCGACGACAGCGGCGCCGACATGGTACTTTACGAGACGCCGAGCGGCGGCGCCGTCTTCGCCGCCGGCTCGATGAACTGGACGATGGCCCTGCCGATTGATGAGGCCGCGTCGCGGATCACGGCCAATGTGTTGCGGCGATTCCTCACCTGACCGGGGCCGCGTCAAGCCATGTCAAATCCACCTGTCCCCGGCGGCCCCGCTCCGACGAACGTGCGCCATATCGTGCTGGCGCTGCTGGCCATCGCGCCGTTTTGCGCCTATCTGACGCGCAGTCTGTCGGCGGCGAACTCGACCATTGCCCAGGAGTTCAGAGTCTCCGACACGATGATGGGTGAGGTCATCGCCGGGTTCGCTCTCGGCTATTTCTTCTTCCAGATTCCCGGCGGCATGCTGGCCGGCGTCTTCGGCGTCCGTCTGATGCTGCCGCTGATTTCCCTCGCCTGGTCCGGCTGCGCCCTCTGGAGCAGTGTGGCCTCGACGGCCGAGGAGTTGCGCCTGTCGCGCATTGCCCTTGGGTTCGCGCAGGCCGGACTGGTGCCGTGCTGCGCCAAGGTCCTCGCCGACTGGTTCCCGCTGGCCCGCCGCGGTATCGCCAGCGCCGTGATGGCGGCCGCCATGCAACTCGGGGCCATCACCGCCACCAAACTGACTGCGGACCTGCTCGATGAAGTGGACTGGCGGCACGTCCTGCAAGGCTATGCCGCCGCCGGTATCGCCTGGGCCATCGTGTTCTTCTTCTGGTTCCGCAACCAGCCCGCGGAGCATCGCGCGGCCAATGACGCCGAGCAAGCCCTCATCCGCTCCGGCCGGCCCGCCTCTCCCGCGTCCGATGCCGCGCGGATCGAGGGCTGGGTTTGGCCGGCCCTGGGTCTGCTGGCAAGCGTCAGCATGTGGGCGTACTTCGTCCAGGCGCTCTTTCGCGCTTACGCTGCCGAGTTCTTCTACTCCTGGTGTCCGGCTTACCTCGAACGGGCCTACGGGCTGACCCGGAAAGAGGCCGGCGAACTGGCGACCTGGCCCCTGGCGGCCCTGGGCGCCGGCAGTCTCCTGGCCGGCTTCCTCATCGACGCTCTGCTGGCCCGCACCGGCAGCCGCTGGCTCAGCCGCAGTGGGTCCGCCTTCGTGGGGATGGCTGTATGCGCCGGCTGCTTCGCCCTGGCCACGCTGGTCGGCAACCCGACGGTGGTCATCGTCTTTCTTTCCGTGGGTGCGCTGTTCATGTCCATCGGCGGTCCCGCGACATGGGCCGCCGGCATGGACCTCGGGGGACGCCACACGCCCATCGTCTTCGGCGCCATGAATATGATGGGGAACATCGGCGCTTACCTGTGTCCCCTGCACGTCGGCGAGTTGTTCGACCATGTGAAGACCTCGGATGCGAGTTGGGACCTGGTCCTGTGGCTGTTCGCCGGCATCAACGCGGCCGGGGCGGCGGCGTGGCTTCTCGTCAACCCGCGCCGGCCGATTGAGGAGGGACAACGGTGAAAATCAGCCGCATCGAATCGATTCCTGTCCGCGTCCCGCTCAGGCAGGGCATGACGACAAAGACCGCCCACGGCGAGCATGTCGATTCGCCCTATGTCATCGTCCGCGTGTACACCGAGGAGGGACTGATCGGCCTGGGAGAAGCCACGGTCGCGCCGCGCTGGAGCGGCGAGACCAGCGCCGGTTGTGTGACGGCCATCGAACAACTGATCGCTCCCGAGTTGATCGGCGCCGACCCGCGCGACATCACTCTTCTGAGGCAGAGGATGGACCGTTGCCTCAAGAGGAACCCGTTCACGAAGGCCGCTGTCGAAATGGCGCTGTGGGACCTGGCCGGGAAATCGGCCGGACTGCCTCTCTATCAACTACTCGGCGGCAAGCTGCACGATGCGATCCCGATCAAGATGGTCGTCGGCGCCTTCGACATTCCCAGGGCGGTCCGTCTGGCCGAGCAGTTCCTGACCCGGGGCGTGAAGTGCCTGAAAGTGAAGACGGGACTCGACCCCGCCGGCGACCTTGCCCGGGTCAAGGCGATCCGCGAAGTGGCCGGGCCGGACATCCCCATCGGCATCGACTCCAACTGCGGCTGGGACGTGGCGACCGCACGGCAAATGCTCCAGGAACTGCGGCCTTATCGGCTCCTCTTCGCCGAGCAACCGGTGCCGGCGGACGATCCGGAGGCGCTGGCCGAGGTCCGGCGCGACAGCGTCGTGCCGATCATGGCCGACGAGAGTGTCTTCACGCTGGGCGATGCCTGGCTGCTGGCGCGGGCGCGGGCCGCCGACATCCTGAGCGTCTATCCGGGCAAGCACGGCGGCATCGCGGCGACGCTGGAGATCGCTCATGTCGCCCGCGCGGCCGGCCTCACCTGTTCCATCGGCAGCAACCTGGAGTTGGGCATTGGCACGGCGGCCATGCTGCACGTCGCGGCAGCACACCCGGCTGTCGATAGTAAGCGCTATCCGGCCGACCTGATCGGCCCGCTGTATCACGATGCGGACCTGCTCACACAACCGCTGGAACTGGGTCCGGAGTTTGCCCGTGTGCCGGATGGACCAGGGCTGGGCGTGGTGCTGGACGAGGAGCAACTGGAACGCTACCGGGAACGCGCAAGTTGACCGCTCGATTTGCGGAGCCGGGAAACACTTCTTGACATCGTGGAGAGGGGATGCGACATTGAGCAGTGATGCGGAATGCGTCAAGGAGTGCCTACCGGCGACACACGAAAGATCAGCCTATCCTCAAAGGCCGTCGATCTTTCATTCATCAGGGGGGTGTCATGTTCAAGCTTCTCGGATCCAGTCAGCGCTTTTGCGACGGCGTCAGCCGCCGCGGCTTTCTCCAGATCGGCGCCTTCGGGGCCGGCCTGACGCTGGCCGACATGCTGCGGGCGCGAGCCACGGGGGCCGCGCCGAGTTCGTCCACCAAGTCGGCCATCATGATCTACCTGCCGGGCGGACCGTCGCACATGGACATGTACGACCTCAAGCCCGAAGCGCCCGCCGAGTTCCGCGGCGAGTTCAAGCCGATCCGGACCAACGTTCCCGGCGTGCAGATCTGCGAGCATTTCCCGCGTCAGGCGCGCATGTGGGACAAGCTCGCCGTCATCCGCTCGCTGATCGGCGGCGTCGAACACTCGGACGCCCAGACCCACACCGGCTATCACGAGTCGGAAAACCGGACCGCGCATCATCCGTCGCTGGGTTCCGTCCTGTCGAAACTGCGCGGCTCGCAGTCCTCGGACATCCCGCCGTTCATCAGTCTGCGCGGCATGTCGGCCGGCACCGAACCCGGCTTCCTGGGAGTGGCGCACCGGCCCTTCACGCCGGACGGCCCCGGCCTGCAGAACCTGCGCTTGCCTGGCGGAGTCGAGACGGCGCGCGCCGAGGACCGCAAAGAGTTGCTGGCCAGCTTCGACAACATTCAGCGCGAACTGGACGCCACCGGCACCATGCGCGGCATGGACACCTTCAAGGCGCGGGCGTTTGACATGGTGGCCTCGGGCCTGGTCCGCAAGGCGCTGGACCTGT
>JBBSDR010000643.1:0-5006 GCA_038240465.1 Gemmatales bacterium | reverse complement strand
GCCACGGCGGCGCGGCAGGAGTGATCGGGGTCAAGGATCTGGGAGAGGAAGACCCACAGGGTGACCAGGGGGGTGAAGAGGCGTTCGCGGAAGGAGATCTTCTCGTCGTCGAGGGCTTGTTGCACCTGGGCGTGGTCGAGGAAGTCCGCAAAGGGGAGCCGGGGCGCTTCGGCGAACTGCCGGCGGATGCCAGTGACTGGGCGGCCGTGCGGTGCGGCGGTAGGATGAGCCACGGATGGCCTCCTTGCAGGTGAGGAGCGTTGATACCCTCAGCCTACGAGGCAGGCCATCCTTCGTTACCCCTTCGTTCGTCGGCAGTTGTGACTAAAGTCCGCGGCATTCGTTCCTGAGCCTTAATCCTTGCATACGCTTCGACCCACGGCGGGTCTGGATCGACGATCAGGGGCAGCGAGCTTCTCTCCCGAGAGAAGGGGCGGAGAGGGGGGAAGAAAAATACGGATAAAAGCCTGGTGAAAACCAGGGTGGAAAGAAGGGACTTTTGTGCCCCCCGCATGCAGGGGGGATGGTTAACGGCTCTCCCTGGCTGTGCGCGATCGGATGCCTCAACGAAGGGTCAAGAAGCCACTCCCTGATGCCGCGGCTAAGGCTCCTCTCCTCCCATTCATGCTGCGCTACGGTTACCGGCTGTATGCAACTGAATTGTCCGCTCAATTGTTGCGCAGAATAGAAAATTGTGGCATAGTGCCACAGGTGTTCCTTTCAGAACATCGGCAGGAGACAGGAATCGTGAGACAGGCCTCGTGCCCATCGTGGGTGGGCAGGGCGCCTGTCTCACTGCGTTTCCGGGACAGGCCCGTACCCCACGGTCTGGGGCCTCCTTGCTCAAAGGAGCATCAGGCCATGACAGAGTCGCGCACACCGATCTACGACGTGACTGCCGTCCGTTCCCTCCTCGACCCCATCCGCTGGCTCACTGCGGAAAAGTTGGCCGCGCTCGGCCCGCCGCCCGCTCCGCTCCCGGGGTTCATCACCTTCCTCGATCCCGGCGGGTGCTTGCGAGCCATGCTGGAAACTTTCCCGGTGAGGGTCTTCTGCCCGCCGAGCTGGCGTTACCCGAGTTGGGATCACCCGATCAGGAAGTCCATGATCGCGACGGCGCAGCCCTGCTACCGGCAGCTGCGGATGGAGGCCCCTCCCGAGACGCTCGGCAAGACCTGGGCCGAGCAGGTCGCCCTGCTCACGGACGGGAAGGAAGTCCCGACCGCCCGGGTCGTCTTCCTCGGGATCGTCCTCCACTTCCGGGCGACGGGGGAGCGGCTGCATGCCGCCGAATGGGTCCGCACCGCTGACGTGCTCACGAACGGCGGCCGCCTCTGCGTCGGCGATTTCCGCGAGCGGGGTATCACCCTCTTCCATGACTTCGACGGCGGTTCGAGTGATGAAACCGGTCTGGCCGTCGCCCGGAAACTCTCCTGACCCTGCCTTCCGAGAGGTTTCCCCTCTCGGACGAAGCCCCGGTGAACGTTCACCGGGGCTCTTTCGACGCGCGGATGCTTGTTCGGACGGTTCGCTGATGTCGATGAGGAGATCGGACTACGGCCCCGCGAGCTCCCCGAAGGTCCCGCCGCCCGCCAGTCGCTCCCTGATCCAGGCGAGGAGCGCCTCGGGGAGGCCCTCCCGGTTGGCCGCTGTCACCGTGAGCAGACCAACATCCGGCCGCTCCTTGACGTCGGCGATCAGGCCCTCGCCCTCCAACGCCACGCTGCCCAAGACCGGCGTCGATCCGCTGAAGAGCGTGCCGGCAATCTCGACGAACCGTGGGCTGAAGCACTCCATCCTCCCAATCTCGTCGATGATAAGCAGGTCCGGTGCCTCGCCGGCCGCGGCGAACTCCGCACCGAGCAACTCCTCGAACGCTTGCGTCTCCACGCCGTAGCGGCCGACGCGCAGCGCGGACGGCGAGTCAGCATGGGCCAGCACCGTGCGTCGGCCGGTCTTGAGGCCGACTGCCTCGAAGCCGGTACGGTGTCCCTCACGCCGGACTTCCGCGGTGTAGAAGCCCGCGAGCCGCAGGCCGCCGAGGCGCTCGATGAGGCGGCGGATGGCGGTCGTCTTGCCGCACCCGGGTGGGCCGGTGAGCAACAGGTGCCTGGCATGCTCCAGGGCCATGCGTCACACCCTCCCTTTCTCAAGCGGCCGGTCCCACTGGTCCTTGCAGTACGCCTCGATCGCTTCCGTAAGCGCCTTGGCCGGTTCGGAGAGGGCTGGGCCGTCTGGCATGTCCCGGAAGGACAGGTTGAGGTACGAGGGGGCGATTTGCCGACTCAGATCGACCCACTTGATGAGCCCTTCCTCGCGCTGCATTAATTCCAGCGGCAGGTCGTGCATGATGCCAACCCCGACCCCGTTGGCCACCCAAGAGCGCATGACGTTCTGGTGCTGGATCTCGATCCGCCGGCCGCCCTTGATCGGCTCCGGGAGCCATTCGTCGATGACGAACCTGAAATGGTACACCTCGCGCGGGAGGTGGAGGACGGGAACCTTCCGCAGGTCGGCCTTGCTGAAGTTCGAGCCGTCCGGGGTGAGGCGCTTGAAGATCTCGAACAGCGGCCCTCGCGCGGGGTAGAGGAACAGGCGCTTCAACTCCCGCAGCTGCTTGGTGCTCCCGTATGAGCCCTTGTGCGGGGTCGGGGCCAGGACGAAATCGACGACCTCACGCACGACCAGCAGGTCGTGCCACTCCGCGTGTCCGCGCTCCATGATCCGAAGGTCCACGTTCGCGAGTTTGTCGTCCCCGAGGAACTGTGTCCGCCCGAGGATCAAGGGTAGGAGGTAATGGCCCAGGGTCGCGGTCGTGCCGACGGTCACCCGCTGGCGACCCTTCGCCATCAGCTGGACGGTCTCCTCGTAGCGGCCGAGCAACTCACCGAAGCGGTTGTAAAGCTCCCGTCCCTCGGGCGTCACCGACGGCCGCTCGCCGCGCGTGCGGTCGATGAGGGTGAGGCCGGGGCCCCGGCCGACGATGCGCTCGACGTCGCGGATCACCCGCGATAGGTCGTCGCAGCTCGGAAAGCGTGCATCTTTGAGGATCTCCGCGCGTGCCTCGTCGAGGTTCTTCACGCCCCGGTCGAGCACGTCGCAGAGCGCGCAGTAGAGTCGCCAATCGTACAGCGCCAGTTCCTCTTTCTGACGTTTCGCCATGGCTTTGGTGCGCCCCGGCGCGCCAGGTTGGCGCGCCCATACCCTCTATCCGCCATTCCGGTCGATCCGATGAACCGGTGATGCCCGATGCTCGTCAAAACCTCCAGACAGCGCCGCGTGTGCGCTGCCCGCCGCCTCCCACCGCCAGGGTACTCGATGAGCGCCCGGAGGACAACCGGCGGAGAGTGACTGTCGCCGCGCCGGGTCAACTCACCCGGAGAGAAGCCCCCAATAGTCGGAGCGCTCTCGTTGAGCGCTCGTACCCACAGTTCGCCCATAGTTCCGTCGTGCGCGCAGCGCCCGGGAAGGAGAACGATCATGTCCACCGAAACGACCGGACAGGCCCCGCAGGCTGAACCCGACGATGGCCAGATCCTCGCCGACTTCACCCGCTGGGCCAATAGCCGGGGTGAGCCCGGAGCCCCGACGGAGGCTGTGCGCCAGGACGCGGAGATCCGCGCGGTGCTCGCCGCCCAGACAGATTCCTCCAGGCGCTGGGCGGCAGCGTCGGCCGCTGACGACCGCCGCCAGATGCTCAAAGGCATGGCCATCGCATTCCCGATTGTCGTCGTGTTCATCGCCGTGCTGGTCCAACTCCTTCTCTGGGCCGGCGTGGGTGCCCGCCCGCCTGCGCGTCAGGAGATCACCCCGGCCGAGCAGCGCGAGATCGCCCCTCCCGCGCCATCAAGGTAGGAGCCCGCGCCATGCAAGACGTCGACACCGACAGCCCGATGCGAACGTTCGTCGTCGCGACCGTTGCGGGGATTGGGAGCGTCGTCGCCGGCATTGTGGCTGTATCGCTCGCCCAACGGCAGATCGACCAGGGCGCCAGCGCCCCCAATCTACTCGCCTTCGGGACACTTCTCTTCGGCGGTGGCCTGGCGCTGGCCGCCGGCGGGCTGGTCGGCGGGGCCACGGTCGAAAGGCTCGCCCACAGGATTCGGCGGCTCGGGGAGGAGGTGGCCCGGCTGAAGGCCGACCACGACCGCCTCCGCAGACCGGTCGCACCCCCAGCCGCGCCACCTGAGAACCCGCGCCTCGCCGCGCTACGCGAGGAACGCAACCGCTTGATCGAAGAGGCCCGTTCTGCGGGCCGCGATGCGGACGTTGTCGAAGCTCAGATCCAATTCATCACCCACGAGTTCGAGAAAAAAGGAGTCGCAGCATGATCGCATTCCCAACCATCCTTTCCCCCGGCCGCATCGTCGCAGGCACGGTCTGCCACCTGCGGTTGCTGGAGAGTCACGCATCCCGTCACGTCGTGCTCATGGGCGCGACCGGCGGCGGCAAGACGAAGCTGCTGGAGCTGATCTGCCGCCAGCTTTCCTCGCAGGGCGCCGCCTACACATACGTCGATCCGCACGGGGACGGCGTCGATGCCGTCGCCCAGTGGCTGGCGATGCAGCCCTGGGCCGACCCGTCCCGCATCCACTACCTCCGCCCGGGTCTCGACAGCTGCTTCAGCTTCGACCCTTACGAGGGCGCGCCCTCGGGCGAGTCGCCGATGGAGCTCAAGAGCTGGCTGGAGACGACCGTCGATCGCATCATCCGCGCGCTCCTTCGCGGTAGCGCCGCAGCGGACCAGGACATGATGACGCGGCTGCAACACAATCTGGCGACGTTCCTCTTCGCCGCCGGCTTGACGTACGAGGGCCGGCGGCTGGGCCTGGGCAACGTCCACGTGCTGACCAACCCCCAGCGCCCGGAGTTCGCCGAGTACCTGGCGAAGGCCGGCCCGGTGCTCAAGACCCTCAACCCCGACGTCTACTACGAGCTGGAGCGGATCAGGGGGATGAGCGAGTACACCCGCAACAAGGTTCTGGAGAGCACGATCAACTGCCTCG
>JBBSDR010000642.1:0-5010 GCA_038240465.1 Gemmatales bacterium | reverse complement strand
TCGCCCCCACACCACCGCCTAAAGATGGAGGGGCCGATGGCGGGTGGGGGGGCTGACCGCCAAGCGGAACGGGGCAACCCGTTGTTCCGCCATCGGTCGTAAAAGGGAAGGGGCCGGCGAGTTGCTCTAGGAACCCTTGGGCCGGGTGCTTATAATCCCGCGACTTCTCCTTCCCTCGCGGAGGGCCTTTCGTGGCTGAGACCCCCAGTGAGTTGGTCGTCGAAACGTACAAACTCACCAAGATCTATCAGAATCGACAGATCGCGCTCAACGATGTGACGTTGCGCATTGAGCCGGGCTGTGTCATGGGATTGCTCGGCGCCAATGGCGCTGGCAAGACGACACTGCTGCGGCTCATCATCGGTCTGCATCGGCCGACAGCCGGCTGGGTCAAGGTCTTTGGCAAGACCATGACGCCCAATTCGGCCGACCTGCGCCGCCGCATCGGCTATATCCCCACCAATCCGCAGTTTCCACGCGGGATGACGCCGATCACCTATCTTGACTACATGGCCCGTCTTTTCGGCCTGCCCGCCGACGTGCGCAAGCCGCGCCTCGCCTCCCTGATCCGCGCCGTCGATCTGCTCGGCGTCTCCGGCCAGTCGATAGCAGGGTTCTCCAATGGCATGACGGCCCGCCTCGCCGTCGCCACGAGCCTGATCAACGAGCCGGACCTGCTCATCTGGGACGAGCCGACGCACGGTCTCGATCCCGAAGCGCGCCGCTCCATGCTCGACCTGATCAAGACGCTCGCCCGCGACAAGACGCTGATCCTGTCGAGCCACAACCTCACCGACATCGATGAGGTTTGCAATCACGCGGCGGTCCTCAGTCACGGCCAACTGATCTTCTGCGGCTCGCTGCAGGAGTTGAAGGGCCGGATGTGCCGCAATCATTTCGAGATGGACGTCGAGGGCGATCAAAAAGCGGTCAGCAAGATAATGCAGGTGTTCAAGAGCATGGGCGACGTTCGCACGGTCGTCCTGCGGCAGCGGCGAATCGAGATGCACTTGCAGGACGAGGCCGTCGCCGCCTCAGTGCTGGCTCACGTCCTTAACACGCTTACCGAGAACAAGGTGATGCTGGTCAGCATTCGCAGTGTCGGCCAGCAGACCGAACAGGCGTTCCTCGATCTGGTGGAAAAAGAAGAGTCGCGCGGCTTCGCCCGGATCTATCATCCGACTTCGGAAGCCGCCTGAAGCAAAAAAAATCGAAATCCGAAATCCGAAATCCGAAATCCGAAAAAGAATCGTCTGTCTTCATTTCGGGTTTCGGATTTCGGGTTTCGGATTTTGACTGAGGATTTCGGATTTGGAGGATTTGAGCATGGATGCCGTCGCGACTCAGAAGCCAGTGAAGATCAACCGCTGGCTGCCCTACTGGGCTGTCTTTCAGGCGGACGTGCGCCAGACGCTGCAAAGCTGGCTCTATCGCACCTGGGTCATCATGTCGATCCTCGCCGCCACGGGCTATCTGCTCTTCCTGGTCGGCGCTTTCCAGGTGGCCGGCGTGCAGCAATCCGACGTCAAATACATCAGCGGGCTGCTCAAGTGGACCGTCATCGGCAGCGTCACGCTCATCATCGTCATGACCGTCGGCAGCATCTCGTCGGAACGCGGCACCATGGCCGACTCGGTCCTCAGCCGCGGCATCAGCCGCTATCAGTACTTTCTCGGCAAATGGCACGCGCGCCTGGTGTCCATCCTCGGCACCTTCTTTGTCATGGGCGCACTCTGGCTCGTCACCAGCTTTTTCCTGCTCCATCAAGAACTGAAATGGAATGGCGCTCTCGTCGCCCTGCTGACCGTGGCCGGGCTGCTGGCCGTCGTCATCACGCTCGGCGTCGCCATCAGCGCCGTCAGCAACAGCACAGTCCTCGGAATTGCCATCCTGTGGATGACGCTTTACGGGGCGAGTTTCCTGCTGTCGCTGATGCCGGAGCGCGTCGTGTCGCTGGAGCAGGTGCTGGAACGGCTGCCGAACGTGTTGCGCGGACACTACGACCTCAGCGCTCTGGGCGGGCTGATGATTGGAGCGCTGGCGATCTCTCTCGTCTCCGCCGGCGCGGGCATGGCGTACTTCGCCCGCCGCGACATCTGACGCTCGCCTCTGTGAATGGGTATACTGCCACGAACGCTGGTCCCGGCGTTGTGGAAACCGTTCATGTCTCTCGACTGGCGCGCCATTGCTCCCGTGCTGCGGTTCGATGCGGTCCGCACCGCTCGCCGTGGACGCTTCGCCCTGTTCCGCGTTCTCTACACCAGCTTGCTTCTCGTCGTTCTGTTCGCCGTCTACACAAGCTGGTTCGGCCTCGACTTCGCCGCCGGTCTCGCCAGCATCAGCGAAGACCGGCAAATTCCCATCAATGCTCAGGCTCGCTTCGCCGCCGCCTTCTTCCACACCTTCCTTGCCGTCCAGTTGGGCGTCATGCTGCTGCTGACGCCCGCGTTCCTGGCAGGCGCAATCGCCGAGGAACGCGAGAAAGGCACACTCAACGATCTGCTCGTTACCGGCCTGTCGCCGGCCGCCATCATCGTCGGCAAGTTGCTGTCGCGGCTCGCTCACCTTGTCTTGCTGCTCCTGGCAGGCGTACCCGTCCTCGCCATCCTGTTCCTCCTGGGCGGCGTCGATCCGGCGCTGCTGATCGCGGCCTTCGCGCTGACGCTGTTGTCGATGCTCAGCACGGCGGCCCTGTCGCTTGCCTTTGCGGTCAATGCCTCGCGCACCGGGGAGGCGATGCTACAGGGATACGCTGGATTCCTCGCCATTCAACTGCTGACCGTGGTCCCGTGCTTCGGCTGCATCGATCTGTTCGTCCTCTGGCCGAGTGGGTACACGTCCCATTCATTCAGGCCCATCAACGCCATTCGAGGATATGTGGATATTCTGGCCCTGTCCGAGGGGGGCCAGTTGTCCGGCCATCTCCCCTTCATCCTCGCTGCCTCCGTTGTGTTGCACGGTGCGCTCACTTTCTTCTGCCTCCTACAAGCTATCCGGGCCTTGCGCCCCGATCCCGTGACAGGGGTGCCGGACTCTCCCGGGCCGTCCGCGCGACCTGTCCTTGGCGACACGTCGCCGCTGCTCTGGAAAGAAAACCGGGGGGAGCCGTTGACCCCAAAGCAGCGCGACCGACGCGACTTGTTCCAAATGGGATATGCGATTGGCTTCACCGTCAGTGTGACCTTTCTCGTGACCGGTTTTCTTGCCTCTTCGAGGCATGATGAGAAGGCGCGGAACGATATCGCCACCGGCTTCAGAGACCTCGGCTTGCCGTTTTTCGTCTGCATCGGCCTGGTGCGACTGACGCTGCGCGGGGCGGGGACGATCAGCACGGAACGCCAGCGCCAGACGCTCGACAGTCTGCTGACAACACCTCTGACCAATGGGGAAATCCTCCGCGGCAAGTGGCTCTCCTGCCTCGCCGGCCAGCGCGGACTGAATCTCGTGTTCGGCCTCTTCATCTTGACGGGAGTCCTCCTCGCCGCCTTGTCGCCGCTGGGATTACTGGTCATCTTGCTGGATAGTGCCGTGCTGGCCGCCTTTGCGATTTGCCTGGGGATGAGTGTTTCCGTGTCAAGCCGTTCGACCTTCCACGCCACCACCACGGCGTTCCTCCTCCTTGTCGCCCTCACCGTCGGACACTGGCTCCTTTACCCGATTCTCAGTGCCGCATTCCAGGTGTTCGGCCGGCCCGATCTCGTTGAGCCGCTGCGGAACTTTCATTACCACGGCCTGACGTCTCCTTACAGCCTGGCGACTCTGGCGACCCTTGGCGGCTCGCAACAGGCGCCAACGGCGCAGGTGCTGGCGGCCTGTACCGGGACTGCCCTTCGTGCCATTCTCGCGGCGGCCCTGTGGCTGTGGTTGCAGCGCCGTTTTCGTCTTCTCACAGGTAGGAGGCAGTGAAATCCCCCGTTCGCCGGAGCGTGTGGCGCGATAACGCTGGACGCGCTCCGCTCGAAGACTCGCGTCGCGGCTAACCGAAGATGGTGCCATTCTTTGCCGCGTCGAGTATATACTCAATTCGGACTCCACCAACCCGACGCCCGAGCGTGTTCATGACCTCTCGTCCCTCGTCTTCGGCAAGCTTCCTGCGCACGCACTGGCGCGTGCCGCTGGGCGTGGCCGTGCTGCTGGGCGGCAGCGCTCTCCTGTTCCAGTTCGCCGACCAACTCGACCTCTGGCAGCAGGCCGCCGGCTGGGTCGTCCTGGTCGTCGGCGTCCTGCTGCTCCTGCGCCACGCCCTCGGAGTCCTCGTCGGTCCCGTGCTGGTCTTCGACGTCGTCCGCACAGCCCGGCGCAGCCGCTATGCACTTCTTCGCTCTCTCTATGCGTGCCTGCTCCTGGGCGTTCTCTTTCTCGTCTACACGGACAAGGTGGGCCGCGATCTCGTCGGCGGATTGGCCGGCATCATGGACGAACAGACGGTGCCGCCCGGCGAAATGGCTCGCTTCGCCGCCTCGTTCTTCCATACCTTCCTCATCGTTCAGTTCATCGTTATCGTGCTGCTGGCGCCGGCCTTCACCGGCGGGGCCATCGCGGAGGAAAAAGAGAAACGCACCTTGCCCGACCTGCTGACGACCGAGTTGACCGGCCGCGAAATCATCCTTGGCAAGCTTGTCTCACGCGTCTCGCATCTGATTCTGCTGCTGCTGGCCGGTGTTCCTATTTTGAGTTTGCTCCAGTTGCTCGGCGGCGTCGATCCGTCCCTGCTCGTCGCCGGTTTCGGCCTGACGCTGACGACGGCTCTCGGCATCGGCGCCGTCAGCCTGCTCTGCTCGGTCCACGCCTCGAAGCCGCGCGACGCCGTGTTCCTCACCTATGTCCTGATCGCCGGCTATCAGTTGGTTTCGAGCTTCTATGGCGGCGTGTTCCTGTTCAAGCGCGGCCTCGGTTCGCTGTCCGAGTTCATCCTCGGCGTGTTCAACAGCGGCAACCTGGTCGCCTCCTATCTCCAGTTGACCGAACTGTCGGACCAGGGCGCGCTGCCGGAGGCGCTGCCCTTTCTCC
>JBBSDR010000641.1:0-5011 GCA_038240465.1 Gemmatales bacterium | reverse complement strand
GGCCGCCAGGGCGATCGCGACGGCGGCGGCGTTATCGTCGGCGCAGGGAGCGGCGATGACGCTGTCGTAGTGCGCGCCGATCAGGACCGGAGCGAGCGAGGGATTCGTCCCGGGCGCCACGGCGACGACATTGCAAAAGTCGTGGCCCGAGACGCTATAGGGCAGCGAGAAGGTATCGCCTCGATAGGGAACCAGCCCGAGGGTTCGCAGGCGCTCGTCGAGATGCCGGCGCGCGCGTTCGTGTCCGGGAGTGCCGACCATCCGCCCTGCCGGCAGGGCCAGCGCCTCGACCTCTTCGCGTAAAGTTGTCATGTCCAGAATCCTCCTCGCCCTCCTCGTCCCACGAAGAGCGTGGGAACGAGGAGGACGCACCCTCAAACTGGACTTGTGCGCCGGGCATTCTCGCCGTATGAACCGCGTGCGGGATTCCGTCCTGTTCGGGGAGAACTGCCTTGCCTCTGCCTTTGCTCATCTTCGTGGCCGAGAGTTGCGTGGTAACACTGAGTACCATGCGCATTATCTTCATCTCGCGCGGCCGGCGTTTTCTCGCTCCCATCCTCGGCTTCTTCGAGGTCTGCATCTGGCTCTTCGCCGTCGGCCAAACCATGCGCAATCTCAATGACATCGCCTGTTCGATGGGGTTTGCCGGCGGCTTCACGCTCGGCAGTTTCTTCGGCATCCTGATCGAACGCCTCCTCGCCCTGGGGACGGTCGTCATTCGCATCATCACGAGCAAGGATGCCGAGTTGCTGTCCGCCCGATTGCATGAGGCCGGCTTCGGTGTCACCTCGGTCGATGGCCACGGCGCGACTGGGCCGGTCAAGGTCGTCCTGAGCATTGTCCCGCGTCGCCGGCTGGCCCTTGTGACGGCCCTGATCAAGGAAATCGACCCGAAGCTGTTCTACTCCATCGACGACATTCAAACTGCTTCCGAGGGCATCTTTCCGCGGGCATCGCCTCACTCGCGCCTGATCGGCGCCAGCCTCCCCCGCGCGTCCCGAACCGCTGCCTGACGGTCCTTGCGTTACTCTCCGACAGCCGCGACCAGCGGCGGATAGAGATACGCTTCCTCGATGCTCACGCCCCCCAGACTGGTCAGCGCGACCCGCGCCGGCAACCTGCGCGAGTGACGGCGCTGGATATCGAGAATGGCCTGGCCGACAGCCTCCGAAGGACCAACCGCCTTGATCTGAAATGGATCAATCCAGAGTGGTTCCGGTAATCCTCGGATCACCTCGTTAATGCGCCGGTAAGCCTGCAGGGTGCTTCCGCCTTTCCCAACGAGTGGGGTGACAAGGTACAGATACCAAACCTCGCCGTCACTCTCCTTCATCCAGCAAGCGCCGACCACACCAACCCCACCCTTGCGGAGAAGATCGATGAGTTCCACCGCGTCCCTGATCTGGACTTCTACCAATGTCCCTTGATCCATTGGAGTACCCCCTGTTTCTTGTCGGTAATGGCTCTGATCAGGTACTGCGCTTTCGTCCTGGGCATGTGGCGGTAACGGGTCCCTTCGTTCCAGTCCTTGACAACATCCCAGTAAGCCGCGAGCACCGGGTTCCCGACGAACGCCCTTTCCAGGGCGGGCTTGAGGCCAGCGAGAGCGAGGAGTTGAACCAGGTTGTGCGTCCAGCACTGCTCCGAGAACCTCTTCTCGGGGAATTCATCTGTCAACATCAGGTGGTTGATGATGCAGGACTTCAGAGCGCATTCCACGATATACCCGGCCAAGTAGTACGCACCAGACCAGCATCTCGCGGCCAGCAGCGCCTTGGCCTCTCGAATACGATCCCGAACGAGTTGTTGGAGGTCGGCTCTGGTCATGGCACCCCCTTCTCGAACCAGTGTAGAGGATTCTATTGCGGCTTCGGCCGTTCCCAGTTCGGATCGTAGTGGAGCGAGAAAATCTTCTGAATGCGTTCCGCACGCCCGCCGCTCTGATCGAGCAGCACTTCCAGCGCCTCGCGAATGCGCGCCAGACGCGGATCACTCTCGACGTCCTCACCGTCTTCGCCCCGGCCCATGCGGTCGAGGATGGCCGCCACGTCGAGCAGCCTGGCGCGAGCTTCGAGAAAATACGCCTCCAGCACCTTCGCGGCGGGGAGCGGAACGGCCCGGGTACTCATGGTGTCCTCTCGGCTTGAGCGAATAGTTTCTTCATGTCAAGACTCACAAGATCGTTCATGCTGCCGGAGCGAAAACCCTCCAGGTCGAGCGTGACGTACTTGAAGCCAAGCTCCTTCAGTTTGCGCGCCAGTTCCGCGCGTACCTCCGGCTGAATCAGCAGGGTCAGCCCCTCGACCGGCACCTCGACGCGGGCCAGTTCGCCCTCGTGCAGCCGGACCCGACATTCGCGGAACCCGAGCGAACGCAGATGCTCTTCGGCCGCCTCGATGCGCGCCGTTCGCTCCGCTGTGACCGCCACTCCCGGGGCCAGGCGGCTCGACAGACAGGGCGACGCCGGCTTGTCCCAGGTCGGCAGGCACCAGTCCAGGGCGAGAGCGCGAACGTCCGCCTTGGTGCAACCGGCCTCGACGAGCGGATGGCGCACGGCATGCTCCGCCGCGGCGCGCAGGCCGGGCCGAAAGTCGCCCAGGTCGTCAAGGTTGGCGCCGCTGCAGACGATGGCGTTGCCCAGTTCCGGCCGCAGCTGTTCGATGCGGCCATACAACTCGCTTTTGCAGTAGTAGCAGCGCGAGCCATCGTTCTTCAGATAATCGTCGTTGGCGAACTCCTGCGTCCGCACAATGAGATGACGGATACCAATGTGCCTGGCTAACCGCTGCGCGTCGTCGATCTCGCGGCGGGCGACACTCGGACTGTCGGCCGTGACGGCGACGGCGTTGTCGCCGAGGGCCAGGTACGCCGCCTTGACGACGACCGTGCTGTCGATACCGCCGCTGAAGGCGACCGCGACCCGGCCCAATCCGCGCAGCACTTTCAGCAAGTGTTCGCGCTTCGTCAACAGTTCGGCAGAGAGTGGCTTCATGCTGTTCATGATAAATCCCGCGAGGGTTCGGCTCAAGACACAGTCGAGGAACGCTCGAACGTTGCGGCTCGTTTTTTGACACCTTCTTCATTCATTCGGGCGGCGGCGCGGGTATCATGCTCTCTGTTCCCTTGCTCGCACGGAGTACAACGCGGTCATGTTCTGGCGATTGCTCGTCCTTTGTGCGTCTCTTCTCATCGTAACGCTCGCGCTGCTCGGCGGGGCGACGTCGCGCCAGGCGAGTGCTTTTGAACTGGAACGTCTGGAAAACGAACTGCTGGCCCGCGCCCGCCTCGTCCACGAGACTCTCCTGCACGTTCCGCGCCAGGGACTCCAGGAACACATCGACCGCCTCGCTCAACGCCAGCCCGGCGAGGTTCGCCTGACCCTTCTCGATCGCGAAGGCAAGGTCCTCGCTGACTCGGCGCGCGAGGCCGACGAACTGGAGAACCACTCGCGCCGGCCCGAGATCGTCGCGGCGGGCGAAACAACGCATGGCTCCTCTCTCCGCTACAGCCGAAGCGTTCGCCGCGACCTGCTCTATGTCGCCATCCGCGCCGAGATGCCGGATTCGCCCGTCGCCTACGTCCGCGTCGCCGTCAGTCCGGGCGACGTGCAAGGCTTCGTCGATAACCTGTGGAGCGATGTGCTGATCGCCGCCGGCGCCGCCCTTGTCCTGACCGTCATCGCGGCGGCGTTGCTGGCGCAGGGCATCACCAAACCGCTGCGCGAAGTGACACGCGCCGCCGAACGCATCGCGGCCGGACAGTACGGCCAAAAGGTCTATACCACCTCGGGTGGCGACATGGCTCGCCTCGCGCACTCGTTCAACTACATGAGCGAACGCCTCACGGGCCAGGTGGCCCGCCTCGAAGAGGACCACGAACAACTGCGCGCCATTCTCGGCGGCATGGTCGAAGGCGTTGTCGCTCTCGATGCCGAGCAGCGCGTCCTGTTCGCCAATGGCCGGGCCGCCGAGTTGCTCGATTTCGCCGCTCCGGGCCGCTCCGGCGCCGAGGCGGTCGGACGGAAGTTCTGGGACGTCGTTCGCCAGCGGCCTCTCCTCGATCTCGTCCAGCGCTGTCTGACCAGCGACCAGCCGCAGCAGGAGGAACTGAACCTCTATGGCCGGGCCAGCCGCAGTGTCCTTGTCCATGCCGTGCGCCTGCCGGGCGCTCCCCCGCGCGGGGCCGTCCTGGTCATCCACGACATCAGCGAGTTGCGCCGTCTCGAACGTCTGCGCCAGGAGTTTGTCGCCAATGTGTCGCACGAACTGAAGACGCCGTTGACCGTCATCAAGGCCAACGTCGAGACGTTGCTTGATGAGGACAGCCTGAAGCACTCTCCGATCCGTGGCTTTCTGGAGCAGATCGCCGATCAGAGCGAAAGGCTGCATCGCCTCATTCTCGACCTGCTCAGCCTGGCGCGGATCGAGTCGGGAACCGAGACTTATCTCTTTCAGTTGGTCGATGTCGCGGAGGCGGCCGAGAATTGCCTGGAACGGCTCCGCCACCGCGCCGAATCCCGGCAGCAAACGCTCGAGGCGATGCCGTCCGCGCCGGCCCTTCAAGCCTGGGTGGACGAGGAAGCCCTGGCCGAGGTCCTCGAAAACCTCGTCGATAACGCCATCAAGTATACGCCGCCGGCCGGCGTCATCAGCGTGCGCTGGTGGAGCGAGGACGGCTGGACCTGTCTGGAGGTCAAGGACAACGGCATCGGCATTCCGCAGCACGATTTGCCGCGCATCTTCGAGCGTTTCTATCGCGTGGACAAGGCCCGTTCGCGCGAACTGGGTGGCACCGGACTGGGCCTGTCGATCGTCAAGCACCTGGTGCAGGCGATGAGCGGCTCGATTGTCGCCAGCAGTCAGGTTGGCGAGGGCACCCGTTTCGTCGTCCGGTTGCCTGCTCAGGGAAACATCGTTTAGTCGCTTGCGGCTTGGCGGACCGCCCGCGGACGCCCGCCAAGCCGCAAGCGGCAACCCGTTATTTCGCCGTCGGTCCTCAACTTCGTTTCGCT
>JBBSDR010000640.1:0-5048 GCA_038240465.1 Gemmatales bacterium | reverse complement strand
GTATATCGTTGACGAAACTATCCCATTCGTAACGTACCCACTGCGAGTTCAGGTTTTCAACCGCGGTACTGACCGCAACGAGAATCCCGGCAAGGTCCAAGGCCTCGTCGATGGCTGTCTTGTAGGCCGCAACCCCATGAATTTCAAGGGATACGTTGCTGAAGAAAACCTTCAATCCGCGCGCAGTCAAAAAGTCGTACAACTCGCGTGCAAGTTCGCTGTCTTGTGTGGGCGTACCATCGTCCTTGAGGTTCTTGAACGATAAGAATACGTCGTACTTTTGGCTCATTGTCACAAGTCGCCTCGCCCTTGACGGTGAACGTGATGTTCTGATCCGCGAGCGCTTCCAGAGCGGCCTCGGGCTTGACGGTGCAATTTCGATTGTCCATCCTCCACCGACCCGGGTCAATGGCGACATCGACTACGAGGCAGATTCCGGCCTTCAACGTCCCGTCGTGCGATACCGGCGCAGCGCATTCAGCGCGCGCACAAACTCTTCCGGCAGCGGCGCCTCGGCCTCGATGATCCGCTTCGTTCGCGGATGGGTGAACCGGAGCCGATGCGCGTGCAGCGCTTGCCGCGTCAGGATCAACTCGTCCTGTAATGGCTCCGTTGCCGGCACCAGGTCCGACAGCTTCAAACTGTCGCGGCTCGAATACACCTTGTCCGCCACCACCGGACAGCCGACGCTCGCCAGATGCACGCGGATCTGATGCGTTCGCCCGGTACGCGGATGGACGCGGACATAACTGTAGCCGCGAAAACGCTCGATCACCTCATAATAACTGCACGCATCGCGGCCCTGCTCCTCGTCCTGGGTCACGGCCATCTTGACGCGGTCGTGCGGATGACGGGCGATGCGGGCCTCGATGTAATCGCTGTCGCGGTCCAGCACGCCCTGCGTCAGCGCGTGATACTCCTTGAACACCTTGCGCATCTCGAATTGCAACGACAGATCGCGATGCGTCTGCTCCTCCTTGGCAATCAGGATGGCACCGGAAGTGTCGCGGTCGAGCCGATGGACGATGCCGGTTCGCTGGGCGCCGTTGATGTCGGACAGGTCGTCGAACTGGTAGAGGATGGCGTTGACGAGGGTGCCGGACCAGTGGCCCCGGGCAGGATGGACGACCATGTTGGCCGGCTTGTTGACGATGGCGAGGAACTCGTCCTCGTAGAGTACATCGAGTGGAATGTCCTCGGCCTCGGGCAGGTCGTGCGTCCGTGGCGGCAGTTCGAGACGGATGTGATCGTCGAGACGAACGCGATAGCTGGCCTTGGCCTGCTTGCTGTTGACGTGGACATGGCCGGCCTTGATGGCGTCCTGGATGAGCGAACGGCTGTAATCGGTGAACATGCTGGCCAGGTAGACGTCGAGACGGATTCCCTCAACCTTGTGCCTGGCTACCAGCTCAATGACGTTTTCGGACATGTTCAGCAGGAGACAGGAGTCGGGTAAGAGAGAAGAACCCGTCGCTTGCGCTCCGGGCTGGTTTTCTCTCTTACCTGACTCCTGGCTCCTACTCTTTCTTCTTGAGTTGATCCTGAATCCGGTCCAGTTCGGGCTTCTTGTCCTTGAGAGCGGACGCCAGCGTGTTGGCCTGCTTGCCGAGAGTGCTGTCGGGAAAACGTTTGGCAACGTCGGCGTAGAGCGTGATGGCCTCGTCGAATTCGCCGCTTGCCTCACGGGCCTGGGCAGCGCCGAAGAGACACTCCTGCACAAGGATCGGCGTCGATTTGAAGTCAACCGCGAGCTTCTCGAACGTGCCGGCCGCGCTGCGCAAGCTCTTGATGGCCTCGTCCCGGTCGGTATAAATCTTCGACATGCCGTCCTGCAGTTCTTCGCGCGCGATCTGCAATCGGGCAGCACGGCCCTGGACCGTGTTCTTGCTCTTCTCGACGAGATTGTCGAGGTCCTTGGTCGAGGTGGCCGCGTACAGTTCCTCCCAGCGCTTGGAGTTTCGGCTCGTGGAGACGCCGGACACCAGCCGCCAGACGACGATGAGCAGCACAACGAGCAGAACGATGCCGATAACGACGACCGTCCGGCGCGAGGGGCCTTCTTTGAGGCCGGAGCCGACCTTTTCGAGCGTCGCGACCAGCGTGTTCTGCTTCAGCTCTTTGCGATCTTCCGCTTTCATGCGGCACCCACCCCGCTACGAACTCGAAAATCAAACCTTGATTCTGGTGATGATAGGCGCGGGATGGGCAAGGGTCAATGTGAACCGCGAGAGGGCCGCGATTCCTCCCGCGTTTTCCGCTGAAGCCGATGGACTCGCGCTGTGTCATCCGATAGAATAGGCAAGGATTCTCTTGTACACTAAACCGGGGGAGTTTCGCTATGTTTCGCGCCTTGTCGGTGGCGAAGGAACTGGTAAGGCTCTCGTTGACGGGTGACGAGAAAGACCCCCTGACGAACCTCCGCCTGCAAAAACTGCTCTACTACGCTCAGGCGTGGTCGCTGGTTCTGCGCGAAAGCGAGCTGTTCCCGGAAGAGATCCAGGCGTGGCGCTGGGGTCCGGTCGTCCCCGCTGTCTACAACAATCTGCCTGACGGGCAGGGGGCAAACCAGCTTCCGCCCGCCATGTTCGTCGATGCCCCAGACCTCCCCCCAGAGGACGCGGAATTGGTGCGGAGCGTGTGGGAAGCCTACAACCAGTATTCCGCGCTGCAGCTGTCCCGCATGACCCACAAGGAGACGCCGTGGGTGCGCGCCTGGGGAGACCGACCGACGGACGGGACCGAATCGGGGAACGACCCGATCGAGGTGGACGACCTGGAGGATTACTTCGGGAAGCAGGCGGTGCCGGCCCCGCTCGCGGCGTTCCACTACGAACTCCGAAAGAGGGAGGAGGCGGCGGCAAGGCAGCTGGCCGACTTCCCTCCCCTGGACCCCAGCCGCCTGAGGGCCGCATCGAAGAGTTACACTCCGGCCGCTAAAGTTCTGTGTTGCGCTGGGGACTAACTCGTGGCAATACTGCACAGGCGCGGGACAATCCTCTTTGTCTCGCAAGTGCCTGACCGTAACGGTGTGAACCACAAGGACCGGCATGTGGTTCTCCTCAATGATCTTGATTCCGCCGACACCGTCTTTGAGGGGGTGGCCGTCACGGGAACCTTCACACACCCACTTCCGACCACGTCAGTGAGTCTGACGTGGCACAGGCAAGGGAGAGGTCAAACGGGCCTCAATAAGCCATCCGTGGCCGACTGCATGTGGATCGTGACGGCCACGCCGGCCGATATCATTCTGAAGAGGGGTTCCGTCCCGTCCCGCGATCTTCTGACCATTCTCCAGCAGGTTCAGGGGAATCAGCCCCCGCCACCACCAACTCCGCCACCGCTCCCGACCACTTCGGGCAGTTGAGGGGTTCCTGTTGAAGCTCCCCATCACCGTCAGATGGCCTGGACACCTGACAAGGAAACAACCCATGCGCCTGTTGCTGACCGGCGGCTCGGGAGACCTCGGTGGTTTGCTGTCCGAGGCGCTCGCCGCCCGGGGCGATGAACCCGCTGTGATCGATATGGTGCCGCCGCACGCTTGCGTGAAAACGTATTTCGGTGCGTCCATCCTCGACCGCGCTGCCGTCACCAATGCCGTCGAAGGTATGGACTGCGTCATCCATATCGCCGCCTGGCACGGGATTCATGAAAGCCGGCGGACGAAGACGGTTTACGACTTCCACGATCTCAACGTCACCGGCACGTTCAACGTGCTGGAGGCCGCGGCGGCGGCTGGCGTGAAACGATTCCTCTTCATTTCCTCCACCAGCGCAACAGACCGCTACGGCGTTTACGGCCACAGCAAAATCCTGGGCGAGGAGATGTCGCGCGCCTACGCGCACCGGCACGGCATGGAGGTGATCATCTTGCGCCCGCGCGCCTTTATTCCGAGTGGGAACACAGCCGTCTATGCCAGTTTTCCCGATTGGGCCGCCTGGTACGCGCGCGGCGCCGTGCATATCGACGATGTGTCGCGAGCGGTGCTCTGCGCCGTCGATCTGCTGAAGAACGGCGGACTCGCGCCTCCCGCTCCCATTTTCACCATTGACGGCGCCCATGATTTCACGAAAGAAGATCTCGACACCTGGGATGCGGAAGGCCCCGGCTCGACCTTTCGCAAATACTATCCAGAAGACGAAGCCCTCCTGCGCAAATACGGCCTGGACCCCGCACGCAAGCCAAAAGTGCTGAATGTCCCCGACGCGGAAAAACTGCCGGGCTATGCGCCGCAATACAGCCTGAAGAATATGCTCGTGGAACTGCGGCGCGTCGCCGCCGGCGCCGGCGTCTCTGGCGTGACATAGGTCGTGGTCGGTGCTGGTGAGGCGTCCTCGTTGGTCGGGTTGCCGATCCTTCTGGTGGCACTTGTGCGGACAGGAGGAAGGAGACGCGAAAGTCTCCCAGGGCTAACTCAGGTATCGCCGCCCGGCACCGCCTGGGACGCCTGCTTCGGCATCACATAGTCCCTTGACGCTCGGGTGCTGCTCCGCGTTGGACCGGATCGACCACAGCGCGGAACCTTTCGTGGCCAGGTGAACGAGATGATCTTGCTGGAGCTGCTTCACCAGCGCCGCGCTCGCCTCGTGCTTCTTCTGTAACCCCCACCAGATCAACAGATCGACGTCTCCGGGGACCGCGACGTGCGGGTGAGGCACGGCGTCTGTCGTGCCGATGAGGATGCCCAGCTCGTGGAACGACTGCCACTGAGATTCCGACAGGCGGATGCTGCCTGAATCGGGATCGAGCAGGGCTTCGTCGATCAGGGACCGAATCAGGTCTTTCCAGTCCAGCACGGCGATGATCCGCTTCACGACCTCGAGCGACCCGGTCACGAGGAACTCACCCCAGCAAATGTCCAGGTCCTGCGGACCGCTGATGTCCGTCAGCATGTATCGCGCATCCTTCAGTTGGTCCGGCGGATCAACCAGCAGTTCGACGATCCGCCGCCCCTCCGCGTCGAGCGAAGGAGTAAGCAGTTGCCGAAACCGCGCGTTGACCTCGGGATACACCTCGGCCATGCGGACGAACATCGACAGGAGAGTCTCATC
>JBBSDR010000639.1:0-5058 GCA_038240465.1 Gemmatales bacterium | reverse complement strand
GAGGCAAATGCGTGCGAAGAACGCGCTCGCCAGAGGCTCGCGGCTAAACGAATCCAGCGCCGATGTCCACAACGCGGCTGCACCCTGTTGTATTTTTCATCCTGGATTTTACCCCTTTCCTTTCTCCTTCCGGCACCATTGCGGCTTCGAGCGCGAGTGTGGGCTTTGCGTTTTGCGAAGAGGGAAACGACTCTGTCAGTATTGACAACCGCCAAACGGTGAACCCGGCGGCAAAGGGCCAGTGGCCGCTTGAGTTTTCCCCTTCATCAGCAACAGTCAATCTGGGATCGCTTCGCCGCAAGGAACCCCTCATGACCCGCGCCGCTATCCTGCTTCTTTGCCTGTCCCTTTGCGGATGTGCCGTAGCTAATCCTGCTCCAAGCCGGCCCTTCTGGTTTCAGAAGTCTGATTTTGCCAGGCCGGGGAACGCTTCGACCTGGCGGCAGGATGATCCGCCCGTATCAACTTGTGGCACAATGCTGGGAGACCTGTTGCTGGGGTTCACCCATTGATTCCTGTCATCTCGACACTCCCCAGCGGCAGCCAGACCTCGAAACGCGAGCCCTGCCCCAGTTCGCTCTGCACCTTCACCTGGCCGCCAAAACCGCCGATGATCTGCTGCACCACCGCAAGCCCCAGCCCCGTGCCTCGTTCCTTCGTCGAGAAGAACGGCTCGAAAATGCGAGACTGCACGTCCGGCGTCATGCCCGCGCCGCTGTCCTGCACTGTCAGACACAGCCAGGGCCCCTTTCGTCCCTCGATCGGGCTTGTGGACTCGACGCGCGTCCGCACCGCCAGCAGGCCGCCTTGCGGCATGGCGTCGCGGGCGTTCAGGCACAGGTTCATCACCACTTGCTGTAGCTGGATCTCGTCCGCCTGCACATACAGCGGCGACTCGTTCAGGACGCACTCGAAGCGAACTTCACGCGGCAACAGACTGCGCAGGATGTCGGCGGTCCGGCGCGTCGCCCGGTTGACGTCGATGCGCCGCAGCGGCACGGGACGCTGTTTGCAGAAGCCCAGGATCTGCTGCGTCAGTTGCGTTGCCTGCTCGCCCACCTCGCCGATCTGCCGCAACTCCTCACGCACCGGCTCGCCGGCGGCGGCCTTGATCCCCGCCAGTTCGGTCAGTCCCAGCATGGCGGCCAGCAGGTTGTTGAAGTCATGCGCGATGCTGCTCGATAGCCGGCCCACCAGCTCCAGCCGCTGGGCACGGTGCAGTTCTTGCTCCAGACGGCGTTCGCGAGTCAGGTCCAGCACCAGCGACGTGACGCCGATGACGTCGCGATTCGACTGCTCGCCCGCGGAGGTCGGCTGGCCTGACAGCCGGCTCGGCGCCGGTTCGTCCGCGGACCAGATCGGCTGCAAGAACGAGTAGCAGAAGCGTTCCTGTCCGTCCTTGGCCCGGTAGCGAACCTCACAATGCACGTTCTTTCCCGCGAGCGCCTGCTGGAACGCATCCATGAAAACAGACAGGTCGTCGGCATGCACCAGCTTCGACCACTTCGCCACGACATCCACCTCGCCGATGGTGTAACCCGAGATAGCCAGCATCGCCGGATTGGCCAGCGTCAGGGTCAGTTGGCGGTCGAACTGCAGGACCATCAAGGGCAGCGAATCGACCAGCCCGCGATAGCGCTCCTCCGAGTCGCGAATGCGTTGCTGCGCCTGGATGTGATCGCTGACATCGACCAGCGTTGTCACAGCGCCGGCCGGAGTCGAACCGGGTTTGGGAGCCAGCGGCAGCGCGTTGATCAGCAGCCAGCGCATCCGCGGCGTCGAGGCCCGCGGTCTGGAATCGGAGTCGCTTGCGTCCCCCCGCTCGACGCGCTCGATTCGGGGCAGTCCCAGGACGACGTTTCGCACCGGCACACCCGTTCTCAACACGCGGCGGATGGGATGATCGTCCGGCGGCAGGGGCGAACCGTCCTCGCGCACCCAGGCGCCCTCGGCCAGGGAGCCGGGCCGTTCCAGCAGTTGACCCAGCAGGATGCCCGCCGCCGGATTGCTGTCGATGATGGCTTCGTGACGATCCTGGACCAGCAGTCCCTCGGCCAGCGATTCGATGACGGTCCGCAGCCGGCCTTCCGTCTCGCGCCGGGCCGCTTCCGCCTGGCGCAGTTCGGTCAAATCCTCCAGCACCCAGACGACGGAATCGGTCCGGCCGCTCTGGCCGACATCGACCGGCGCCGCCCAGCTAATCAACGGCACGCGCCGGCCATCGGGCCGATGGACGACAATGTCGTCGCGCATGCTGACCGCGCCGCGCTTGAGGACCTGGCAGACCGGCAACTCTTCAACCGGATAGGGCGTGCCGTCGGGCTTGTGGAGCCGATAAACCTGCGACAGATGCTCGATGCCCGCGGCGACGTCCTCGCGCTGGCCGAGCAGTTGGCGTGCGCGCTGGTTGACCAGGATCGGCCGGCCGCTGCGAGCCGACACGAAGAACACGCCTGCGGGGAGGTTGGCGACCAGCGTGTGAAACATGCTCGTCGTTCGCCGCAAATCGTCGGCCAGGAAACGTTGCTCGGTGATGTCGCTGGCCATGCCCTCCCAGCCGTCAAGGTGTCCCTCGCTGTCGAAGTGCGGCACCATGACGTCGCGGACCCAGCGCGTGCGCGGCTCCGGCAGCGGCGAGCGATGCGGCGGAGTGAATGGCTCCTTGATGTCGCCGGGCTTCGGGGCCAGGCGATACTCGCAGACGACGGGCTGATGCTGCAGTCCCAGTTGCACGAGAGCGGCGCGGAGGACCTCGCGATCCTCCGGATGGACGCGTTTCATCCAGTTCTCGTAGTCGCCGAGCAGTTCTTCCGGAAGGCAACCGAGGATGGCCTTACACGGAGGATTGACGAAAAGGATCTCGGCTGTTGGCGGCTGATTGTCCGGCGCGGACAGCAGATGGGTCGAGTAGAGGATGACGGGGATCTGGCTGACGACCTGGCGATAGCGTTGCTCGCTGGTGCGGACCCAACTGACGGAAGCGGCGACGAGCAGGGCCGTGCCGCACTGGGCGAGAAGGTTGCCCTGAACGAGGAGCGGCCTGCTCAGTTCGGGCCAGAGCAGTTCGAGCAGCACCAGGGAAGAGGCGGTCCCGGCCGCAGCGGCCAGAGGCGCGCCTTGCAGTCCCTGGCGGATGGCTGCCCAGACGATGAGCAGCAGCGGCGCGCCCCAAAGTTGCCAGCCTCCCGGGTCCTGCGGCGACAGGGCGATGGTGAGCAGGACGCTGAGCAAGGTGGTCCCGGCCGCGAGCAGGCCGATCTCGAGCCAGTCGTTCTGTTTCGGCCGGCGAAGGCGTCCGGCCAGCGCGGTTCGAGCCGCCGGAGTGCTTTCGCTCAAACCGCCTGCTGGCGAAGGCGGACGCCCATCCCACCAGCCGTTGCTGCATGTGAGGCCGTTACGGATCATCCAGGGAGTGCCGAGGATGAGCAGGGGCGGCGCCAGCGCGACGAGGCCAAGCTCGGCCGCGATCCAGTGCGCTGCCGTGTCGCGCACCAGGGAGAACGGTTCGGAGGCGAACAGCCAGACAGGCAGACCGCGGAGCAGGGCGAAGACGCCGAGGAGCAGGCCGGGGAGAAGGAGGAAACTCAGGGCCGAGGGTGGATCGCGCAGGTCCGCCTCGCCGCCGCCGGAGTGCCGGTAGGTGCCGAGGGCGACCAGCAACGCCAGCGTTTGGAAGACGCCTTCGTAGAGGGATTCGCCCAGGACCAGTTCCCACGAGAGCGCATCGGCAGCGGATGTGTTGACAAGAATGGTGCGCAGGCCGGCAAGGAGTGCGGCAGGCAGGAGAAGCAGGATGGCCCAGTAGCCGCGCCAGACGCCGAGGGCGAAGACGATCCCCGCCGATGGCAGCCACACGGCCGAGCGCCCCGGCCAGGTAGGCTGTTGCAGCAAGGATAGCAGGAAGATGAGCGCGCCCAGGAGGAGCCAGCGGCGCTGAAGCGTCGGACCCATATCGGCTCGCGTCGGCTCGCTGGTCGGGCGGTGTGCTTCCATGTTGGGTCGCTGTCCGTGAGCGCAGGGCGTTTTCCCTTGTTTAGGACCGACGGCGACAAACTTCCTGCCGCTTGCGGCTTAGCGGGCGGTCCGCTAAGCCGCAAGCGGCAAGAAAGCGGAAGTGATTTCGCCGTCGGTCCTAAACAAGGAACCGAGGCAACATCACACGCCGCGTCCCTTGAACAGCGCCTTGCCCAGCACCGGATCGCGTTCCGTGAAGGGGCCTGTCGAACGATCGCGCGTCAGACAGCGGACGTACATCTCCAGTTTCGCGTCGAGATCGTCAGCGTGGTGCAGGATCAGTGCCTCGGGAATCAACGGCAAGCGCGGCGACCCCCATTCGGGCAACGCCAGATGCGTCACGATCAGATGCTCTAACATCTGCACGAGTTCGGCGTTGACGTCGCCCTGTTCCTTCGCCGCCTCGCGGACCAGATCGCGGCCCAGCATCAGATGGCCGAACATTCGTCCCGGCACCGACGCCTCCAGGCCCAACTCGTCCTCGAACTCGACGATGCGTCCCAGGTCGTGCAGGGCCGCCGCGGCGAGGAGTAAATCGCGATTGAGCGGCGGCTTCAGTTCCTTGTAATAATCGACGTAGCGGTCCGCCAGCAGCAGGCACGTCCGCGTCACCGACAGCGTGTGTTCCAGCAGCCCGCTCGCGAACGGGTAGAACTTCGTCTGTGTTGCCGGCACACTCTGCAGCCGGGCCGCGTGACGCTCCAGCAGGGTCAGCACCAGCCGGCGCAGCGGAACGTCGCCGATCTGTTCCTCGATCAAACTGCGCAGCTCCAGCAGCATGGTCGCCGAGTCGAAACGCGACCGCTCCACCAGTTCCGATGGATTGAAGCCTTCCGCTCGATCCGCATCGTTTGCCAGGCGAATCTTGTGAATATCGAGGACGTGGCCGTAACGCTCATCTTCGCCGTAGACGGCGGATAGCTTGAAGAACTGGCCGACTTTCCACTCCTTCTCGCAGATGTCGAAACGCGGACTGTCGGACCAGACGACGACGCTGGCCGTGCGCTGCGCGTCGCGAAAACGGCAGGTGTAGAACGGCTTGTT
>JBBSDR010000638.1:0-5065 GCA_038240465.1 Gemmatales bacterium | reverse complement strand
TGGCGGCGAGGAGGGAGAAGGACATCGGCCCTCTGGTATCCAAACACCGCTCCGCCCGGACAAGCCGGGCGGCGGCGACAGAGCTTTGGTGATTCACTTTCATGCCGGGGCCATTACAGGCCCCGCTCGCCTATTCCGCGCGGTAAAAGTAGAATTGTCCCCAGCGACAGGAAGGAGGAAGAGGTGTCCGCGAGGCTGAATGCGTTGACCGGTGGCACGGGCTTGCTCGGCAGTCATCTGGCGGAGGCACTTGTCCAGCGCGGCGAACGGGTGCGCGCCCTGGTCCGCGCCGGCAGCGATACGAGCTTCTTGCGCGGCCTCGGCGTCGAACTGATCGAGGGCGACCTGGAAGACCTCGACGCGATTCGCCGGACCGTCGCGGGGGCCGACGTCGTCTATCACAGTGCCGCTCACGTCGGCGACTGGGGGCCGTGGAAACTGTTTCGCCGGGCCATTATCGAGGCGACCGCGCGACTGCTGGAAGTGTGCAACACCGAGGGAGTGGGCCGGTTTTTGTACGTCAGCTCGATCATGGTCTACGGCCATCCGAAGCCGCGCCCCGGCGAACTGTTCACCGAGGACGAACCGCTGGGCCGGAAGCTGTGGATCTGGGACTATTACGCCAAGGCCAAGATCGTCGCGGAAGCGCTGTGCCGGGCCTATCCGCGTCCGTGGACCATCATCCGGCCGAGCTGGATCTTCGGCCCGCGCGATCGCCGCACTCTGCCCGCGTTCTTCCGGGCGCTGCGCGCGGGGCGCGTGCGTCTTCTCGGAGCGGGCGACAACCTGTTGAATCTGCTTTACGCCAGCGATGCGGCGGACGGGGCCATCCGGGCCGCGACGACGCCGCAAGCGATCGGCCAGGCTTATACGCTGTCCAGCGCGGGGCAGATGACGCAAAAGCAGATGCTCGATCTGCTGACGGATGAGGTCGGCTGGCCTCGGGTGACGCGCTCGATGAGCTTTCGGCTGGCCTACCTCGGCGGGGCATTCTCGGAGATCATCGGCAAGTTGATCTGCTTGAAGCGGCGGCCGCACGTCACCCGTTACGCGATCACTCTCGTGGGCCGGCCGACGTTGTACAGTTCCGAAAATGCGCGAACGCAACTGGGCTGGCTGCCGCGGGTGAAGGCGGAGGAGGGACTCCGCCGGGCGCTGGAGTGGTTCCGCACCCAGCCGGGCAGCGCCGAGCTTCTGAAGCCACCCGGCTAAGGACCGACGGCGAAATAACTTCCCTCTTTCTTGCCGCTTGCGGCTTAGCGGACCGCCCGATAAGCCGCAAGCGGCAGGAAGTTATTTCGCCGTCGGTCCTAAACCATGCGCCAGAAGAACGTTCTTGCAAACGGCTTCAATCGAGGTAGTCTGAACCTTTAGCCCGCCCACACTTCCACGGCCAACCGGCCGATGTGCAGCGCGGTGACCACGTCAGGGATACTCTGACGCCCAAGGAGGTTCTCCATGCGCGAACACCCTCGCACTTTCGTCGCCCTGGCGACTTTGCTGGCCGTCTTCGGTCTGTTTGTCTTTTCGCCGCAATCCGCCTCCCCCACGCGATCCGACTCGAAAACGAGCCTGGCAACGGCTGGCGAGAAAGATCAGGGCGAGGATGGTTACTACCACGCGAACTTCCTGCAACCCTTGATGGATTTCATGGGAGACTCAGAACCGCCCTCCAGAACGGCCGCCAGGGATGAGGGACGGCGAGGGATGCTCGCCGGCTTGTTCTCGACTCCCTCCGCGAGCCTCTCGGAACTCAGGAAACAGTCAAAGGAGCAGCAGTCGCAACTCCTTCGCCGAGTGCGGAAGCAGCATGCGTTTCGTTGCCTGATCGTCTCCGTCCCCGATCCGCTTCTGTCTCCTTTCGCCAGCCAGTTCGACCTCTTTCTCGACGCGGTTCAACGAGCGGTCGAGACACACCGTGACGGCGTCCTGGATCGGATGTGGCTCCCCTGGCGATTCAAGGGGATGAAATCGACAAGCTCTACCAGTCAACCCAAGAATCTCTTTGAAAGCCAGCCTGGTTCCATGCTCTTTCGCCTGCCTCCGGATGAGGGCCATCCCAAACTCGAGTTGCTGCTCGTGTTACTGGTTGGAGAGACGCCAACCGCGGGAATTCACAAAGAGGCACTCACAGCGGCCCTGGACTTCCTGTCGCTGACCGCGGAGAAGCAGGACAACAATGCGAAACCGGAGTTCAATCTGCTGGGTCCGGTCTATTCGGGGTCCGAAACCTCGTTGCGCGAGACGTTGATTGCCTGGGCAAAGGGCCCCGAGAACAAGAAGGGCCATCCGTTGAGGATCATCTCGGGAAGTGCAACGGGTATCGACAAGAAGAGGTTTGATTGCGACCTGGTCTGCTATTACGAGACGGATGGATTTCACGCGACGGTCATCCCCGATCGTCTTATCTTCGAGGAGCTTCTCCGCTACATCCGGAATCGGGATTCAACGGGACAAATCGCCTTGCTCCGCGAGCGAAGCACCTATGGCCGGCAAGCATCCCCAGTACATGACAAGGGCCTCATGGAGTTAGCGTTCCCCATCTACATTTCGCGGTTGCGAGCAGCCGAAGCGCGGGCGGATAGCAAGCGAAAAGATGGTACGACTCCGACAGCCAAGACTCCGGTCCTTCACGTTCCCGAGGACAAAGCGCTTCCGTGGGAATGGCTCATGGACCCGGACCAGACAGTTGTCGAGATTGAACAGGTTTTGTCGCGGATCCTCCAAACGATCTCACGCGAAAACATCCGCTATGTCGGCATCCTGGCCACCGATGAAAGGGACAAGGTCTTTCTCGCCCAGAAAGTGCGCCAGTTCTGCCCCGACGTCCAGCTATTTACCACCAACACCTCGCAGATGTTGTTCCATCAGGACAATGCTTTCAACACACGAGGAATGCTCGTCGGATCGACCTATCCGTTGTGGTCGACCCTTGCCCCCCGTTCGGAATCGCGGCGACTGTTCGCGTCCGAGCAAACGCAGGCGGTATTCAATGCCGCCCTTGTGCTGCTCGACGAGAAAGGGAAGGACGGTCTCCTGTCCTTGAAGGTACTCGATTACTCGGCCTGGGCCGGCGGCAAGAACACCGGCCGGCCTCCCATCTGGATCAGTGCCGTCGGCCGCAATGGTTTCTGGCCCGTGACCGTAACCGTTCCCATCGAAGAGGACGAAAACCAGGGTGTTGGTTCGTATTCGGAGTATGTCGTCGAGGTCAAACCGGGTTCCGACCAACCGAGTTCCGATCTGAATCGGCCTCCCATCCCCTTTTCCTGGCTTTGGTTATCGGTCGTCGTCGGAATGACGTTGCTCTGTGCTGTCGTCTGCTTCCTGGCGTGGAAAGATGCGGTACTCCGCACCTCCGCACCTCAGCCCGAGAAGGGACCCGTTGGGCCCCGGCGCGCGTTTTGGGACAGCGTGGCTTCCCTGTTCCGCCTGCCCTCGTTCGTCGAGGAGCAGGGACTGACTGGCGACAAGGCAGACGCCCTCAACCGAGCTTACCGCACCAGGCTGGCATTCCTGGGCTTCACCTATGCCGTTCTGGCCATGTTCGCCTGGGCCCTTGGCATCCTGTCCTGGCCGAGCGGACCTGCACCCTGGGGCTACCATGCCATCAGCAGCATCGCTCTGCTTGCGGGACTGTTCCTTGTCGTGGTCGCCGGCAACGTCCTGCGTATCCTGCCCTCGATCGTATCTGGGACGGGCCGCTGGGGCTGGCTCTGGTATTCTCCCGCGGTGTTCCTCGTCGTGTTGCTGCCGGCGTGGGTCCTTTGCCTGTACTTCGACCTGACCGAGGATCGATACCATCAATTCAATCGGTTCGTACAGGTGAGCAGTGGTCTCTCCGTCCTGTTGCCCCTCTTCTTCCTGGCCCTGGCAGTCGCTTGCTGGTCCTTGAGCGTTCTCAAGGGACTCGATCTGCGCTACCGATTCAGTGTCACCCGCTTCCTGGCGAAGGAGGACTCAGACGTTGACCCGCCGTTAATCGCAGGACCCATCGCCCGCTTGAAGCCCATCGAGAAGGGGTGCGCCAGAATCAACCGCTTACTGGATCGCCCGGTGATCTTCTGGAAGGAGGGGCGCGGGTTGCGCATCGTGCTGCTGATTATCCTGATTGGCGCCCTCGTTCGGCTGCACTTTCAGAGCGTGCCTTCCTTTGAACCAGGGTGGTCCTTTGGGCTGGCCATCCACATCGGTTTCGGGATCGCGGCCATCCTGACTCTCTATGGCGTGTTCCGGCTTCACATCCTGTGGGGATTGATCAAGGACTTGCTTGAGAAATTGGCCACGCTACCCATCGTCTCGGCTTACAATCACATGCCGGCGAAGATCTCGAGTCTGTTTGGCCGGCACATGAGTCCGCAGCGCCCGCACCGCTCCCACATGGTACTTCCCTTGCATCAGTGGGGACTCATCGTCGCTGTCTTCAACGACCTGGAAAAGACCGGGGAAATGCGGAAAGCCATCGAGGATGACACGCTGATTGCCGCCTTCAGCCAACAGGCCCTTGCCTTCCAATCCCTCCTCAACCTCGATGAAGAGTCCGAGGAGATCGAGTACGAGCGATCCCGGGTCTTCCGTCACCTCCAGGAGGCCGCCGGACTGTGCTTCCGCATCCTCGAGAAGTTCTGGGACAGACTGCCGGCGCGCGAAGCCTATGCGATCGAACCGGCAGCAAAGGACGACAAGAAAGACAAGCAAGCGGGGGGCCAGGAGGAGTACCCGGTTTGCTACCTGCGGAAAGAAGGTGCGCTGAGTTCCGAGTTGAAGCAATGGCTGCAGATGCTCGAGGACTTCGTCGCCATGCAGTCGGTGCCGTTTCTGTGCCAGTTCTTCGCTCCTCTGCGGAACCTGACCCACAGCGTTATCCTCGGCCTGATTTTGCTGCTGCTGGTGGTGACGTCGTATCCCTTCCAGCCGCAGCGATTGCTGCTGACCTTTCTGTTGACGCTTCTGGTGGCGGCTGTGGGACAGATTCTGGTCATCTATGTACAGATGGACCGCGATGAGGTGCTGAGCCGTATTGCGGGGACGACGCCGAACCGGGTTTCGTTCGACGCGCACTTCT
>JBBSDR010000637.1:0-5071 GCA_038240465.1 Gemmatales bacterium | reverse complement strand
CAAGGCCGCCGACCTGCTGCTGATGCTGTCCGGGGCGCTGCCGCCCCAGGACCTGGCCGAGGTCAAGCAGAAGCTGATCCGCTCCCTGCGCGAGTGGGAACGCCGAACCTACATCCCCGGCCTGCCCTATCGCGAGAAATCGATGACGGCGGTGGCTAACGACCTGATCAAGACGCTCTTCCAGTACGAATGCTCGGCCGACTGGTCCTTCCTGCGCATCACTCGCGCGCAGGAGACGGTGGACCAGTCGCTGCTGCACCTCAATCCCGACGCCAACTACACCAAGCTGACGAGGAAATACTTCCAGCAGTCCGAGTGGCGCCAGCGCCGCCAGATGATGCAGCCGAAGTCCGTCAGCAATTTCCTGCGCAAGGTGATCGAGAGCCTGACGCTGCCGGCCCGGCTGACGGAAAACGCCCTGTTCCAGGGATGGATCTTTCGCCGCCAGGCCCAGGTCTTCCGCGGCACCACCTCGAAGGTGTCCTACTTCTTCTCGGTCCTGTTCAGCCGGGCGGCGCTGGCCCTGCTTCTGGGCAGCACCTACCTCGTCTCGGTCTTCGTGCGCCAGCACCACCCGCACATGCTCCCGAACTTCGTCGAGGGCATCTTCCGCGGCTCGCTCGATGCCTTCCCCGAGCTGACCTATCCCATCTGGATTGTCATTCTCATCATCCTGCTATCTGTGACGCAGACGTGCTACAAACTGAAGAATCAATTCGCGCTGCGCGAGAAACCGCAGGGGTAGTTTTCGCCCGCGGGAAGGCGCTTCCCAGAATCCGGACAATCCGCAGAGAAGGAATGGAGAAGCCCGGCGGTCTGGTCAAAGCGAATCGTCAGCCACTTTTTCCTTGTAGGAGAAATCTGCGCCGCTAGAATATTTTCTGTTCCGCACCCTGGACCTCTCCATTTCGCTGAGGAAGCCTCCCATGCAAGCGATTCGCCTCGGAAACAAGGTGGTATCGATCACCGTGCTCCAGCAAAACGCCGCCGGCGAAGTGACGCCGGTCGTGCTGTTCGAGCAGAAGGAAAAGAGAAGTCAATCGACTCCGGTACTGGGTACGATCGAAAAGATCCTCGAGCAGATGATGGACGCCGAGATGGAGTTCATGAGCAGCTATCGGCGGCGATTCACGGACTCGAGTCGGAAAAAGCGTGACGGCTGGCTGATCGACATCGGACCGAACGTCTTCCGCGCCGTTCGGGACGGCATGAAGAAGATCCGTGTCGAACGGCTCGTCTGAGCCGGCCGCGACCCTCCCCGTATTCTCTGACGCGAATGGAAAGGAACTGGACCGCCGTGAGTACCGAACCGATTACCCCGACGCCGTCGATCTCGACCAAGCCGATCCGCGACACCATCGTCGTCGATCTCGGCAAGAAGACCAAGAAGTCCGTCAAGGCCCTGCGCAAGGGCAAGGGCCGGCTGATGGAAGAGGTCAACGACGTCCTGAACGAACTGAAAACCGCCGGGGCCATCACCGGCACCGTGCAACCGATCGTCATCGTCGTCACCGAACGCGAGGACTCGGGTCTGCCGTTCTTCGGCTTTCTGACCGGCAAATGAGTTACAGTTTCACGACAGACCAGCCCCGAGCGCGAGCGAGGGGTTCTTGCTATGGAACCCGCTCGCTTGCGCTCGGGGCTGGTCCCTATTGAAATAACAACACGTTACTCAGCCCATGACGCCATAGGCGTAGGGCGTCTTGACGGGATCGTTCTCTTCAAAGCGAGCCAGACGCAGGGGCGCAACGTCCAGCGTGCTGGCTTTCCCCTCCACGATCAGTTCGCTCACCAGTTGACCGACGATCGGCGACATCTTGAAACCGTGGCCGCTGAAGCCGACGGCGCAGTACGCGCCCTCCAGCCCCGGAATGCGATCCACGATCGGATGCCAGTCCGGTGTGATGCCATAAAGGGCGCCGTAGCCGCCGCGTCCATAGCCGCGATGCATGGCGGGATAGCGGCGTCCGAGACGCTGCCGGATGCCCGGCAACCAGGTCCCGTCCGCTGCCTCGTTGTACTCGTCGGGATCGACGGGACTCTGGACCTCCTCGCCCGCCAGACTGCCGGCGTGGATCATGTCGCCATGCGTCGGTTTGAAGTAGATGCCATGCGCGAAGTCGCCATAGACGACGCCGCGCCGGCCGCAGTCGGTCGGCCGCCGGAACAGGGCCACCTGCGTTCGACAGGCCTGGACCGGCAAGCCGATCTTCAACGAGCGTGCCAGCTGCGCGGCCCATGGTCCCGTCGCCAGGATGAGGGTGCCGCAGTGATAGACGCCCTCGTTGGTCTCGACGCCGACCACCTTGTTCTTCTCGGTCAGGATGGCCTTGACCTCGACGCCAAGGCGAATGTCGGCGCGAGAACGCCGGGCGGCATCGGCGAAGGAGGAGACGACCTGGACCGCCTCGACATAGCCGGCCGCGCTCTCGAAGGCGGCGAGTTCGCGATCGGCGAGATGGACGTTGGGATCGATGTCGGCGAGTTCCTGCCCGGAGACGAGGGACACATCGACGCCGTGCTGTTTCTGCAAGGTGAGATTGGCCTCGAGTCCGCCGCGGTCGCGTTCGTTGACGACGATGACCATGCCGGTGCGGGTGAAGACAGGGGGGCCGCCGACGACGTCGGGGAAGTTCTCGAAGACGCCGAGGCTGAGGCGGGCCATGTCAACGGTCAGGGCGTTGGAGTAGTGCTGGCGGATGATGGCGCCCGACTTGCCGCTGGAGCCGGCACCGAGGTAGGACTTCTCGAGCAGCAGCACCTGGCCGGCCTTACGTTTGGCGAGGTGAAAGGCGATGCTGGTGCCGATCACACCGCCGCCGACGATGAGGATGTCCGTCGTGGTCGCCATCTGCGTGCTGTCTCCGCGGGAACTGCGGCCTCCCAGTTGTAATCATAGAGCGCAACGCCGGATGCGCTAAGCACTGGCGGGAGTAAAGAAAGCAGTCAGGGCAGTTCCTCCCACTTGCGCAGCACCCTATCAATCGTCAGCAGCGTCAGCACAGCGACGAGGATCGGCCACCAGCACCACAGCGGTCCCCCGGGTATCCACCGTTATTACCTTGGCGAGAAAGAAGCTCGCTTGTAGCCGAAGTCGCCAGACTTCGGGTGTCGTGCTGGTCCGAAGTCTGGCGACGTCGGCTACGAGAAATAAGCTCACTGGTAGCCGAAATCGCCAGACTTCGGGTGCCTTGCTGGCCCGAAGTCTGGCGACTTCGGCTACAAGAAGGCGTGCGTGTCTTCTCTGCCGAGGTAATGCCCGTGAGTAAACGCACGGCCAGGCGACGCCGAGCCAACGATTCTGCTATTGACGTCAAAAGATGCCATCGAGACAATCGCCGCGCAGATCAGCGGACTCGGTCGGCGCGGGGATGTGTCCGACCCGGACGACGTCCACAGGAAAGGTAATCCAATGCCCCTCGGCAGATGCCCAGTGAAGTCGCCAGCGATTGTCATGGTTGTCCTCGCGGCCCTTGGGAGGATACCGGCCTCGGCGCAGGAGCGCCCCGCGAAAAGTGGTTCCGTTCTCTCGATCGAAGAATCGGTGTCGAGCCTCGCTTTTGCCGCCGATGGCAAGGTCCTCGCCTGTGGCCTGGTCGTGAGGGAGTTGTCAACAGGCAAGGAAGTGGGCAGGGGCAAGGTCGGCATGGGCAGTTCTGCCGAGGGCACGCAGGGTCCGGCGGAATCGACCTACGCTGTCTATTCGCCGGACGGCAGGCAGTTCGCGTCCGTGCATTTTGACACACACCTGACCACAGCCCGCCACGCGATTTGCCTCTGGAACGTCACCAAAGAGCGTGATCTGCGCCTGGCGAAGACCTTGCTGTTCGTAAAGGAGCGAGGCAGGCGCTACAGAGAGCCGTTATGCTACCTGGCCTTCTCGCCGGACGGGAAGATGCTGGCGACGAGACATCCAGACGACGCGACCGTCGTTTGGGAAACGGCAAGCGGCAAGGAGCGGCTGCGTCTCGATACGCAGGGTCTCGCAGTCGGCTTTGCGCTGGATGGCCGGACCCTGATCTCGGTGAGTCGAGACGGTCTGGTGGAACACTGGGACCTGGCCACGAAGAAGCGTTCCGGCTCGAAGAACAGCGGCAATCGGGAAGACTTCTTTTTCGTGAACCAGGCAGTCGCCTCAGCCGACGGCAAGACCCTGGCGCTTGCCGATGATTATTCCGTCGTACTCAAGGACGCCCTGAGCGGGAAGTCGCTTCGCCGATTCGACGATGTGGACCCCGGATGTCTGGCGCTCTCTCCGACGGGCGAGATGCTGGCCGTGCGGAGCAGGGAGGACGTGATTATCTTCGGCGCCGGAACGGGGAAGGAACTTGCCCGCCTGCACGAGCCGGAGAAGTCGATTGGGACGATCGCTTTCTCCCCGGATGCGAAGCACCTGGCGGTCGGGGGATCGGCAGGCGTCTGGGTATGGCCCCTCGACAAACTCGCGAATGTGCGGAACGGAAAGGCCAGGCGCAAGCCTGCCGTGCCGTTGGAGGCCAGGCTAACATCGCGAAACGCGACATACACTCTCGACCTGGGTGGGAGGACGCCGGAGGAGTTCGCCAGGCAGATCACAAGGGGGAGCCTTCTACCCTCGCCGAAGGTCGATCTGGTCTTGACCCTGCGCAACACGGGCGACAAGAAATTGGTCCTCGATCCGGATGTGAGGGTCGATGTGTACCTCATTGGAAACGCCGCCATGAATCACCCCGAAGGATCTCATTCGGTGGGCGTGCAGTTCGAGGATCTGCCGAAAAAGGTCTCGCTGGCGCCTGGGGAAACTTACTCAGTGTCCATCAAGTCACTGGATCAGGGTCCCGGCAGACAATCCTACTGGTTGCTGCCTGGCGAGTATGCGCTGCACGCGAAGGCCTGGGTTTTTGTTGACGCAGAGTCAGAAGGAAAGCCAAAGTTCACAGACGGATCGGTGTTCGCGGACCTCCCGGTTCCACCGTTGCGAGTGAAAGTCGTGGCCGAGAAAAAGTAGCTCAGCGACAACTGAGGTTCGTGTGCGAGTACACCGATGTTACCCTGGCAAGAAAGTGAATCACTCTCGCCGCCGCCCGGCTTG
>JBBSDR010000636.1:0-5072 GCA_038240465.1 Gemmatales bacterium | reverse complement strand
GCCGCGCAACCTGAAGCCGGAGACGCCTGAGATCGAATGCTTCTTCGGCGACATCCTGGAAATCGTCTACATCGACGAGTTGTCCGGCTCGGCCGAGGGTCCGGTCGAGATCAAGCTCAGCGTCGAGGTGGTCATCGGCACCGACGGCAAGCTGTCGGCGTTCAGCAAGCGTTTCGCCGACGAGAACCTGGCCGTCGAGACGCGGTTCTTCATCGCCGAGAGCCATTTTGAGTTGTTCAAGTCGCACAAGACCCTGACTCGCGATGCCGAGGCCAAGGCGGACCTCGAAGCAGGCCGCAAGATCCTGCGTGAAGTCATGGAGGACTATCCCAATCCCAAGTACGCGCCGCGCGTGGCCTATCTGCTCGGCCAGTTCTCTCAGGAACTGAAGGAGCACAAGGAAGCGATCGAGGCGTATCAGTTGATCGTCAAGGTCTATCCCGATCACGCGCTGGCCCCGGACGCTCAGTTCAAGCTGGCGCAGTGCTACGAGGAAGCGGGCGAGTTCAACTCGGCTCTGGATGCCTATGTCACCCTGGCGGCGACCTATCCGAAGAACCCGCTGATCGCGAATGTGATGCTGCGGATCAGCGATCACTTCTACAAGGAGAAGCAGTACAAGGTGGCGGCGCAGGTGTGCGAGAAGTTCATGGAGCGCTTCGATGGCCACAAGTGGGCGCCGAAGATGGCGTTCCGCGTTGGCCAGTGCTACCACCAGGACAAGCAGTACCAGAAGGCCGGCCAGGTGTTCGAGGCCTTCTCTTTCAAGTTTCACAGCGATGCTCTGGCGGCCGACTCGCTGTTCTGGGCTGGCGAGAGCTTCCGCATGGGCGGGCAGTTGAAGAAGGCGTTCAACTGTTACAACAAGTGCCGCTACGACCATTTTGCGAGCGAGGCGGCCAAGTACGCGCGCGGCCGGCTCGCCCTGCCCGAGATGCTGCGACTGTTCGAGGAAGAAGCGAACCTGGATAACAAGTGACCTGATTGCTGATTACCAGCCCCGAGCGCAAGCGAGGGGTTCTTCGCAACCACCCCTCGCTCGCGCTCGGGGCTGGTAATCAGTGATTGCGAGAAGTGCATCATGATGTTTCTCTTTGCTGAAGCGACGGAGTTGTCGGCGTTCGATCAACTGATGAACTCCGGCGTCATGAAGTACATGATCGACGGCGGCCCGTTTATGTGGCCGATCCTCGTCATGGGCATCATCGCCGTGGCCGTCTGCATCGAACGCTTTCGCGCCCTGCGCATGCTCATGATCGATGACAGCGAACTGCGCGACCAGGTCGTCATCCTGGTGCAGGGGAACAAGCCCGAGGAGGCATTGGCCCTGTGCGAGCGCAGCCCCGGGCCAGTGGCGGCGATCCTGGCCGTCGGCCTGCGTCGCTACCTGATGCTGCGCGACCTCGAATCCGATCCGTCGAAGATCGAGGGACAGGTCGATAAGGCGATGGAGGACGGCGGTCCTCACGTCTCAGCCGCGCTGGAGAAGAACCTGCCGATCCTGGCCACGATCTCCGCCGTCGCGCCGATGGTCGGCTCGGTCGGCACGGTGGTCGGCATGGTGGTCCTCTTCCAGGACATCGCGGCCGGCGTCGGCACGCAGAACATCATCAAACTCGCGGCAGCGGGTATTCGGGTGAAACTGCTCGTCACCGTCTGGGGGTTGCTCGTCGGCATCCCGGCCTATGTGGCTTACAACTACTTCAGCACCATCATCAACGGCTACATGCTGCATGTGGAAGAGTCGGCCACGAAGCTGAACGAGGCCGTGACGGTGCGTCTGGAGTTGGACCTGCGGAACCGGCCGGCGGAGAAGCCAACCTCGTCGGAACACATGGTCCCCGAAGCTGCGAACCGCTGATCGCTGGAGGGACGGCCATGCGAATGACCAAGCGCAAGAACCGGATGATGAACGAGCCACCCGCCATCATGCTGACGGACCTGGCCTTCAATTTGCTGATCTTCTTCGTCGTCTGCGCCTCGAGCGATCCCGAGGCCGGCCGGCGGCAGAATGTGCCGAGCGGCAACAAGCAGGAGGCGAACGCCGCCCAGACCGAGCAGAACATCGAGGTGACGCTGACACGCGCCAAGGCTTCCATCAACGGCATCGACACCGAGTTAGGTGCGTTGCCATCGAAGATCAAGACGATGCTCACCGGCAAGACGAAACCCGAACAGCGTGTGGTGGTGGTCAAGACGACCAAGGACACGCCTTACCATCACTGGATCAAGGTGACGGGTATGATCGAACAGGCAGGCGGCATCGTCGCCGTCGAGGTCGAGAAGAGCAACGAAGTCCAGGTGAAGTGAACGCGAGCGGGAGTGAGAAGGGCGAGCGGGGGTGTGAACGGCGAGCAGGGGGTGTGAACGGCGAGCAGGGGGTGTGAACGGCGAGCAGGGGGTGTGAACCCCCCGGTAAGGGTGCAGCGCAACCATGAAAATCAGACGGCGACATCTCGAAGCTGGCGCGCCCGTCGTGGCGATGGCGGATATTGCCTTTAACCTGGTGCTGTTTTTCATTATCCTGGCAAGGACGCAGGACGACAGCCATGTGAAGTGGGAGCCGGCCACGGGTTCCGCGCTGGAGTCCATCAGTCACTCGAAGGCGACCGTGACGGTCAATGAGGACAGCAAGGTGTATCTGAACGGAGAACAGGTGGACGCCACGGCCCTGACTCCGAAGATTCAGGAGTTGCTCGGGACGGACGAAGCGGGCAAGAGGACCGTGCTGCTCAAGATTCACAAGAATGCAACGGCGGCGACCTTCGAGCCTATTATCGAGGCCGTCAGCCAGGCTGGCGGGGACCTGGTTCATGTACTGGCGGAAGAACAGGAACGATGATCTTGTCTTGCCGCTTGCGGCTTGGCGGGGAAAGACCGCCAAGCCGCAAGCGGCCCGATTTCATCGCTCCATCAACGAGGAGGATAAAGACGATGCGATTGCGACTCTGGGGGGCCGCGAGCGTCATCCTGGCGTTCGTCGGGAGTTCAGTAGCCGCGGATCCCGCCTCAACGCTGGATCGGCTCATCATGGAGGGAAACGCCGGCCGCAAGGTCACGGAAGCACCCGTCGTCGATGACCTCGGCTTCCTGCGCCGTGCCTTCGTCGATGTCATCGGACGTATTCCCACGGAAAAAGAAATCCAGTCCTTCCTGGCGCTGCCGGAGAGAACGCGCCGCGTCACGATCCTCGACGATCTGAGCAAGCGCGAGCAGTTCGCCGACCGCTGGACGGTCTTCTTCGGCGACATGTTCCGCATTCGCTCGAACTCCGATGGCGGGGCCGCCTTCCTGGCGCACACCCACCGGGCCATCGAACGCGACCTGCCCTACGACGTCTACTGCCGTCAGCTTCTCGCAGCCAGCGGCAAGGCGAACCTGACGCCGGAAGTCGGCTACATCCTCGGCGACGCGGCCGATCCAATGGCGCTGGCCAGCGTCACGTCGCAGGTTTTCCTCGGCGTCCGCATGGCCTGCGCCCAGTGCCACAATCATCCCTTCGACACCTGGACGCGGAAGCAGTTCTACGACATGGCCGCGTATTTCGGCAAAACGCGCCGTCAGGAGACGCGGATCAAGATGCGTCTTCTCGGCGTCTACCTGACCGAGGCCGAGCAGACGAGCATCATGTGGCCGCCCGAAGACAAGGCCAAGGGCAAGCCGCGTGCGGCCGTCAAGGCGTCGTTCCCCTTTGAGCTGGACAAGGGCGATGGCCCGAACAAGCACATCGCCCGGCTGACCGCCATGCGCGAGAAACTGCTGGCCGAGGCGCGAGCGAAGGCCAACTCGAAGAAGGACAATATCGACGACCTGCTCGGCGACGCCGACGACAAGCTCAAGAAGAAGGACGGCCCCGAAGTCGGCCTCGACAAGACCAAGCTCGACATCGAGGGCGATCTCTACAAGGCCAGTGCCGCGCGTGCGGAACTATCGAAGCTGATCACCGATCCGCGCAATCGCTTCTTCTCGCGCAACATCGTCAACCGCGTCTGGGGCGAACTGGTGGGCCGCGGCTTCGTCAATCCGATTGACGACTTCAAGGAAGACAATCCGCCGAGCCATCCGAAGGCACTCGACTACCTCGCCGACGAGTTCGTCGCCAACGGCTACGACTTCCGCTGGCTGGTGCGGACCATCGCGGCGACGGAAGCGTATCAGCGCGGCCATCTGCCGCAATCGACCGATGCCGGGATACTCCGCGACTCGCAGGCCGCCTTCGCCGCGGCGACGGTGCGGCGCATGGGCAGCGAGACGCTCTATGACAGCCTGGTGCAGGCGGGACACCTGTTCTCCGTCAAGCACAAGCCGGGCGAGAACCTCGTCACCATCACGCGCGTCGTTCAGGAATACGTCGAACTGAAGGACGGCAAGGATCCGAAGCCTCTGAAGCCGAAGGACCTCAAGAAGGACGACAAGAAGATGATGGCGATGCAGCCGAAGCCGGCCATGACCGGCGGCGGCTACGATCTGGAGCGCTCGATCGAGGTTGACTTCAAGTCCGCGCTGATGAAGAAGGACGACGTCAAGATCGAGGCGATGGAGGCGAAGTCGAACGAGGAGATCGAGGCCGAGTCGATGATGATGACCCGGCCCGACGGCAAGAAGGTCAAGGTGGTGTTGCGTGAAGTGAAGACGATCATCGACGACAATCCGCGTTTCGCATCGTCGATGCGCATGGCCTCGCCGGCGCCGGTCGGCCACTTCCTACGCGTCTTCGGCCAGACGGATCGCGCGAGTCTCGACGACCGTCGCGACCACAGCCCGTCGATGCGTCAGGCCCTGATGATGCTCAATGGCCAGTTGACGAACCAGGCCGCTCGCGTCGGCGCTCTGGAGCCGATGTATGCTCTGCTGGTTGGTCCGAAGGCGGACCTTGACGCGGCGATCAAGCTGGCCTATCGCGAGGCGATGACGCGTGAGGCGACGGCCGACGAGATCGACGAGGCGAAGAAGATCATCAAGGAAGCGAAGGGCGTGCTGGAAGGCATGGCCGACCTGCGCTGGGCGCTTCTGAACAGTAACGAGTTCCGCTACCTGCCGTGATTCATCCTGGTGGTGCAGGCGTCTCGCCT
>JBBSDR010000635.1:0-5074 GCA_038240465.1 Gemmatales bacterium | reverse complement strand
GCCTCGCCTGGAAGCCTGGTTCGCGCTGCTGACGCTCGGGCTGACGGTCGTCATCGTCGGTTTCTATCTCGTCAAGACGGACAACTACGGCGGCTGGACGAATGGGCCGCGCTGGCTGATGTGGCTGACGCCGTTCTGGCTGCTGACGATGCTGCCGGTCGTGGATCAACTCTCGTCGAAACGCTGGGGACGTGGTGTGGCGTATGTCTTGCTCGCGCTGTCGGTGCTGTCGATGAGCTATTCGCTGTGGAACCCCTGGCGTCATCCGTGGCTCTATCGCTGGATGGACGCCAATGGCTGGATTCCCTACTGACATTTGGAAGTGGTTTCAGAACTGTCTTCGCCGCTTGCGGCGTGGCGGGCAAAAACCCCAAGCCGCAAGCGGCAAGAATGGGATTTAAGTTGGGACGCCGGGTCAGTCCATCTCGCAGACGACGCGAAACCCGAGGTTGATGTTCCGACCGTCGGCCTTCTGGGAAGCGCGAACTGCGCTCCGCTGGAGGGCGAGCCGTCACATGAAACAGCCGCCTCGGATGACGTGCGCCGGTCTATCCACCGGGGCCAAAGGGTCGTCGCGCATCTTCTGGCCGTAAAACTTCGCATCCCAGCCATCCTGACACCACTCCCAGACGTTGCCGTGCATGTCGAACAGGCCGAAGGGGTTGGCCGCGAACTCGCCCACCGGCGCCAGGCCGGAAAAGCCATCGCGGCCCTTCAGAGTCGCGTAGGAAACGTTGCCATTCACCTCCTTGAAGGATTCGTCCGGTACGTTGGCGCCGCGCAGAAGCGACTCTGGGTTATCGCCTGTCCAGTATCGCGTCGTCGTCCCGGCCCGGCATGCGTACTCCCATTCGGCCTCAGTTGGCAACCGATACTTCTTTCCCTCCTTCTTGCTCAACCAGGCGCAGAAGGCAATAGTGTCGTTCCAGCTCACTCCGATAACGGGGTGGTCGTCGGTCATGTACAGGTTGCCCTTGATCTGCCAATCATCCCACTGCCGCCCGGCCGTGCCGGAAGTCGGGTTGAAAGCCCCGATCCCCTTGCCATCCTTTTCCGCGTCTGTTTGGTAGCCGGTAGCCTTCACGAACGCGCGGAACTGCCCGCGCGTCACCTCCGTTGCCCCGAGCAGGAAGCGACGGCTGATGACAACTTCGTGCCGGGGATGTTCGGCATGGTACGGGGCGATGACTTCCTTGAACACCTCCGCGACCGTCTTCGCTTCCTCGTCGCCGCCCATCTGAAATTTGCCGGCCGGAATCAGCACGAGGTCCACGCCAAGAGTGTTGGAGCGGAAGCGCTCATCGCCAGCCCTGGCCTTCTCTCTGAGCTTTTCCAATCCCGCCACGAGGCCAGCCTCTTCACTTTTCGGGTCGGTGGCAGCGAAATCCCTGGCGAAGGCAAGCGCCTGCTGGAAATGGTCGCGGGCAGCGGAGCGGTGTTCCAGCCCGAGGTCGAGGTCACCCAGTTTGCGGTGCAGATCGAGCAACTCGCGGCGGTGGTCGGTGTTCTTCGCGTCGGCGTCGGCGAGTTTTCGCGTCAGGGCCAGCGCCTGGCGGTAGTGGTTGCGGCCGGCGATCTTCCCTTCCCATGCCAGGCTGATTTCGGCGGCCAGTTTGTGGGCATCGCGGAGCGCGATCTGAAAGGCCGTGTTGCTCGGATCCTCGACGGTCCCCTTCCGCATGGACCAGAGCGTTTGGACGACGTACTGGCGAGCGAGACCCTTGTCCCCCGCCTTGAGGTTCAGCTCGCTCAGCTTTGCGGACGTGGCCGCCAGCATTACCTGGAGGAGGCCGGTGTAGGGAGCGTCGGCCAGAATCTCCTGTTCCAGGTCATAAGCCTGCCGATAAGCGGTGAGAGCGCCGGCGGCGTCGTCCAACTTCTCGGCAACTTCAGCGACCGAGGTCAGGTTGAGCGCGCATCTCAACTTGGCCTGGCTGTGGGCGGGATTCTTGGCGGATACGGCCCGGGCGAGATCGGTCGCCGTTTGATACTCGGCCCTCGCCTCCCGGGTCGCGCCAGCCTTCATGCGGATGTTACCCAGGTATCGATGGGCCTCGGCGACAGCGAGCTGGCAATCCGCATCACCCGGCTTCGCTTTCTCCAGAGTTTCGGTCAACTCCAGCGCCCTCCGCGTCAATCGAGTTGCCTCGGCGAATTCGCCCGCGACGAGGTGAATCGAGCCGAGCCGCTGACAGGCATCGACGAGGAGTTCGCTCGCCTCGGCGTCGGCCGGGTCGGCGCGGTGCAGGGACTCGGCGGCGTCGAGCGCTGTGCCGGCGAGTTGGCGGGCCGCTGCCTGGTCGTTCTGGGCAACCAGGTTTCCCAGGTCGGAAGTGGTCCGCGCCCACAGCATCCTGGCGCGGCGGTCGTCGGGCTGGTCCTTCACCACGGCGTCGAGGACCTTTCGGGCGGCCTCGTATTCCTTCCGGGCCGCCGTCAGGTTGCCGATTTTGAAGAAACTGTTCGCCAGCCGGAGCCGGGCTTCAGCCAGGCCCCTGTCGGCGCCGACCTCCTCCTGCGTTCCCTCTGAGAGCCGCTCCAATCCCTTCGTCGCCGTCTCCAGGAGTCGATCCTTGAGCTGGCGCATCTCCGTTGTGTCCCCCAGCTTCTCATGCACCTCGACCAGCAGCGTATTGAACGAATCGAGGGCCAGGTCGCGCTGCTTGCCGGCGAAGGCGGCGAGCCGGCGAGCCTTGTCGGCATTCGCTTCCGCGAGGGTGGCCTTGTCGTCGGCACGTCGGGCGCTGTCGTTGGCCCGGACCGCGAAGAAGGCGGAGACGGTCGTTCCTCCGACCAGCGCCAGGATGCAGGCAGCAACCAGTCCGGCCAGGACCGGGTTGCGCCGGCACCAGCGCCAGGCGCGATCCGCGGCGCCGACCGGGCGGGCCACGATCGGCTTGTCCTCCAGGAAACGCCGCAGATCGTCGGCCAGGTCGAGGGCGCTGGCGTAGCGGCGGGCCGGGTCCTTGTGCAGGCACTTGAGGCAGATGGTTTCCAGATCGCGCGCCAGCCCGGGTTGCAGCCGGCGCGGGGACACGGGTTCCTGGGAGCGCACCTGCTCCAACGTGTCCACCACCGTCGCGCCCTTGAATGGCGGCCGGCCGCCGAGCAGCTCATACAGAATCGCACCGAGGGCATAGACGTCCGCGGCCGTGCCGATCTCCTTGATGCGCCCCTCGGCCTGTTCGGGGGCCATGTAACTGGGCGTCCCCATGATGGCGCCGCTCTGCGTCTGGCTCGACTCCGTGTCGAGTTGTTTGGCGAGGCCGAAGTCGGTGATCTTGGGAATGCCGTCTGCCGTCAGCAGGACATTGGCCGGCTTGAGATCGCGATGGATGATGCCGTGTTGATGGGCCGATTGCATGGCCCGTGCGAGGGTCTCCACCAACTTCGCCGCGGCGCGCGGCTGCTGTGGTGTGCCGTCGAGTTTGCCGGCCAGGCTGCCGCCGTCGATATACTCCAGGGAGAAGAACGGGCAACCGTCGCGTTCGCCGACCTCGTACACCTGCACGATATTGGGGTGCTGGAGTCGCGCCACCGCCTCGGCCTCGCTGCGGAAGCGAGCCAGTTCCTGCCCGCCTGCGTGAGTGCCGCCCAGGATCATCTTGAGAGCGACCAACCGCTTCAGTTTTGTTTGCCTGGCCTTGTAGACGACACCCATACCGCCGCGTCCCAGTTCCCCCAGGATCTCGTAACCGGCCGCTCCGGGTGTCTCCACGGGAGCGCCAGCCAGTGCTGGCCCCGACAGGCCGTCGGACGACGGCCCGAACGGCACGGACGGTATCAGAGTGTCGCCGTCGGCCGTTGCCTGCTGCGGCGGAGGTATCAGTGTCTCGGCTGTGGCCTCACTGGTCTTCGGGGAGGGTGCCGCCTGTGTATTCGGTGGCACCGGGTTCGAGGGAGGGGAGGTTTCCTTGCGGGCTGATTCGTGCATGACTCACCTTTTGGAAGCCCTTGTTCGTGTTACCGTGTCAGGACACTGTCACTTCTTCTCCATCGGCGGCGGCGACGACTGGTAACTGCGCGGCAGCGACTCGTCCGCCACGATGACGAAATCGCCCTTGTCTGTCATCTCGCCGACGTCGAACTTGGGAAAGCCCTTGTGCGGCACGACCGTCACCACGACCAGCGACGTACCCGGTCGATAGCGCAGCAACTGTTCGGGAATGCCCATGCGCTGTTCGCTGTGAAAGCCGCCGTTGACGTGGACCACCCGGGCGCGCGGCTGCCGCAACAGAAACTCCGCGATCGTGTAGGCCATTGACGCATCCCACAAACTCTGGGCCTCCAGGCCGCGCGCCGGGTTGTGTTCCTGCGCTGGTTTCTTCGGCTCCTCCTTCTTCGCTTCGTCCTTCTTCGGCTCGGGACGATGCATCGACTTCATCAGGTTCGTGAACTTGGCCGTGTAGGCTGGCGAGGCGGACGCATAGGGCAGCGGCGGTAAGCCGCGCTTCACTGGATCAGGGATGTCCTTGAGCGAGGCGGCGCCGAGGCGGCTGACGCGATTGACGTAGCGGCGAGGCGTGTTCGACGCCAGCACCGCCAGCTTGTTCTCGCGGGCGTATTCGACCAGCGGGCGATAATCCTTGTCGTAGTTCTTCCACGGCCGGCTCGACAATTTGAAGTGCTGCTCCGTGATCAGGCCGGCGAGATACTCGTCGAGAATGTCCTGCACGTCGCGCTCGAACATCTCGACAGCAAGCGCCAGTGGACGAGGGGCGGCGTCCGGCGACTTGACTGCATGCTTGCTCTGCTCGTGCAGCCGCTTCAGCAGCAGATGCTCCAGATGGTGCGCAACGGGATCGTCATGGTTTTCGCCGATGAAGACGACACTGGCCGGCTCCAATCGCTCCAGCAGTGCGTCGAGCGTCGTTGGATTGCCCTTGGCGTCGTAGATGCTGAAGTGCTTGTCGGCGATTGGCTCGGACGGCTTCTCCTCGGGTTTTTTCGGCGAATCGGCGCGAGCCAGCGAGCAGAGGAGCAGCAAGGAGACAATCGGCTTCATGGCGTTCTCCGGCGATGGTTTCCCGATGCCGCTATGATACAACAGAGGCGAGGGGGGGGGGGGGGGGGG
>JBBSDR010000634.1:0-5079 GCA_038240465.1 Gemmatales bacterium | reverse complement strand
GCCTCGTTCCAGAAGCGAGTCCGGGCGAGACGTTCGAGCTGCTCGACCGTTTCCTCAGTCTGCTGGCGGCGCGGGCCATCCGCGAAAGGGACATTGGCCCGGCGGAAGAGCGGATCGTCGCGCAGCGCGTACAACGGAATCGCCGTGCTGACATCGAGGTAGCGGCCGGACAGCTGCATGCCGACGACGAGGTGGGTTTCCAGATCGACGATCGGCGAGCCGGCCGTGATGCCGAGCGGGGCCGCGTCGTGACGCAGGAAGGGAATGTTCGAGAACCGGAACTCGCCGCGCAGCAGGCCGGGCTGGACGCGCTTGACGTTGTAGACGTCGCGGAAGATCCGCGAGACGATCTCCGGCTCGTTGCGGCGCGCGTCGCGGATCGGGAAGCCGGTCAGGTAGACGGGCCGGTTGTTGAAGTTGTTATTGAACGTGTTCGGGTTGCCCAGCAGCGGCAGCGGCGTCGGGCTGTGGCCATTGAGCTGCGGCGTCTCGACCTCGAGCAGAGCGAGATCGTAGGTCTCGTGAACGCCGAAGATGCCCCGGACCCGGCAGCCAGCCGTCGAGACGTTCTGATAGTCGGACCGATAGTCCATCCAGGTCGTGATGCTGGGACGGAACTGCCAGGTGTTGCCGTTGTACTCGGCGAACAGTTCGGCATTGCGCCGCGTGGTGAGCAGCAGGTTGTCGGTGACGAGGAAACCGGTGCCGGCCCAGTCGAGTTCGGGATGGCCGAGCAGTTCGATCCGGCCGACGCCGCGCTGGGTCAGTTCGATGTCCTCTCGCTCGTCTTCGAGGATGTTCCAGAAGGGCGGCACGCTGGCGAGTTGATCGTCCTGGACCTGCAGGCTTGGTCGGCCGTAGAGCAGCAGGACGGTTTCGAGGCCGAAGGCTTCCTCGTTGGTCAGATCGTTGTTGTTGCGGATGATCTTGTCGAGGGCGTTGGCGCCGGCTTCGAGGAGACAGCCGATCGCTTCGCGCTGCTGTCCGCGGTCCGGTTCGCCGGCGGTCCGGCCGAACTCGAAGATCGAGCGGTTGACGTCCTCGGTGGTGGCGGTGTCACTGACGCGGGTGCCGACCGGCGAGGTCTGGCCTTCTTCGCGGATGGCCCGGCGGACGGTGGCGCGAAGGTGAGTGGGTTCCTGCCATCCCTTCATGTCCTGGCGGTCGCGCGAGACCATGTGCAGCAGGTCGTCGAGACGGTCGGTGAAGAAATCGCGAGTCCGTTGCACGAGCATGTTCTTCCGATCCATGGCGTCATCCTCCTGTGATGTGTGGCTCGCCGCGCGGCGCAGCGAGCAAGCTCTCAGCGTGTGCAGCCGACTGAAAGGGAGAACGACTGTGGAAACTGGAGGAGGTTGAGAGAGGCAGCCGGTTGTGAGCTTTCTTGCGAGTACCCGGCTGTAGAAATTCAGCATCCTGCCAGTCGTCACCGAATTCAGGGAAACATCCTGTCGCCGAGAGACGAATCTGGGGGGTATGGTACAGGGAGGAAACTCATTGTCAAGAAAAAGTTTGCGCAACTAATGCGTCCAGGTCATCGCTTCGGCGTCCCCAGGCGATAGTGGTCGTGTTGTTCGGCCAGGTCGGCCAGGTCAGCAGGGCCGCGGAAAATGCCAGTGTCAGCGTCGCGATGATGCGTGCGGACACCCGGCCAATGGCTCGGCCGATGAGGGGATAGAGAAGCGACAGTGTGACGGCGCAACCGACGATGGCGCCCAGAAGAAAGACACCCAGGCAAAGGAAGAGCGCCACCATATCCATGCCGAGACTCCTTCAGGACCGTGATAACCCGCGTGCCTCGCCAACCGATTCTCCACCGTCCATGACAATGGGGGGATACAAGAGGCATCTTGGTGTAGAATAGGGCTATCGGTGACCGAACTGGAGGAGAAATCATGGAGAATTTGACGTACGCGGACAATCTGAAGCAATCGGGAAACCTGCTCGCGCTGGCAGAACGGGCATCCGCACTCCTTGAGGAAGTGCTCGGAGCATCCGCTTCCCTCGCTTCGGCAGAGTGGGACTGCGCCGCGGACGACCGTGGGCGAGCTGTGGTGACGCTTCGTTTGTGGGATTCCACGGGCGAGGCACGGACTCGCTTTACTCCGAAGGAACTTACTGATCCCAATCGTTTGCGTGTCCGGTTTCATCGACTCTGGGGCGACATCCTGCAAATCCGTTCCCACAAGCAACTCCAGGAGCTGACGGATACCAGGGGCTCGACTGGAGATTGACATGGCTGGCAAGAGTCCGGTTCAAGGACAACTCGACGAACTGGAGAAACTCGTTCAAACGCTTGCCGAACGACTGGACCACGTCCGGAAGGAAGTCGAGGGGATCGACGGTGAACAGTCCAAGGCCAGCGATTCCTTTTGGGAGTTGAAAACGAATGTTGCTGTCCTCAACGAGCGCTTCGGAGAGTTGAAGCGAGTGCTGGAAGATTCATCGCGGAAAAGGTGGGCCTTGCTTCCCCCTGTTATCGGTGCGGTGATCAACGTATTGCTGGCTGCTCTCGTGGCTTATCTGGTCGCGCGAAAGTGAAGCCGTTTCAATCGTGTAAAATCGTGAAATTCGTGAAAATCGCTCTTGCGGTGGTCCTGTCCGTTGTGTAAGCTACGATCATTATGAGCGATCGCACCACCATCCCTGAGTCTCAGCTTCCCAAGCTCCTTGAGCCTATTCTGGCGAAACTCCGCAATACCGGCCGCGATCGCTTGAAGTTGCTGCTGCCGCTTTTCCACGATGGACAGGCGCGGCTGTCCGAATGTCTGAGGGCGGCCTTTCCCGGAATGGAACGGAGGGCAGCTCAGGATTCGTTTCGCGTGTTTCGCACGTCGTTCAACGACATCGCTCAGGAACATGGCGTCCGGTTCTGTATCGATACGAGGTTGAGGACCAACCCGGACGGCCGCTTCTGCTGGTTCGAGGCTGACGGTGCGGTGCTGGGAGAGATTGCCGAAAAGGGGATTCGCGAGCTTGCTCAGCAAGCCACGGCTGACGTGGCTCGCGCCGATGCCGCCGGTCAACTCGTTCGGCCTCGTGCGGTTCCCACCTCAGGCCTCGCCCTCGCGGCAGACCGCCGAACCGTGAAGCTCTTCGTCTCCTACGCCCATGCGGACGAGACAGAGGCCGAGGAGTTGCTGGAAGAACTCAAACGCCAACTCGGACCTTCAAAGCGGTACAAGTTTGAACCCTGGATTGACGGAGGCATCCCGATCGGCGAGCGCTGGCACGACCAGATTCAGCAGGCGATCGCGGCCTGCGACTTCGGGCTGTTGCTCGTCAGCCCTGCCTTTCTTATCAGCGATTACATCGTGCGTGAGGAACTGCCTCGCTTCGTTGGCGTCGATGCTCATAAACCGTTCCTTCCGGTTGGCCTGCTCCCCATTCATTTCGAGGGCCATGACCTCCACGGCCTGGAGAACCATCAGATCTTTCTTTGCAAGTCAGGCCCTGCCCCGAAGAGATATTTCGGACAGTGCAAGAAGAAGGAACGACGCGAATTTGCCGAGCAACTCTTCGAGAAGATCGAAAAAAGGTTGGCCAAACACTTCGAGCAGAGCGGCGCGAAACCGGCCGAAACCGCAAACTGCGCACCACCTTCGGCAGACGAACTTCGTCGGCTTGCCGAACAACTCTCCGCTGAAGAGATCAAACATTTCACCCGAATGCGCGGCAAGACCGCGCAGTTGCGCGAAAGTCTGGATCTGGACACTCCTTCGTCGAGCAAGGAGGAAGGTGTCGATGCCCTGCGGCTGCTCGATGACTGGGCCTGCGATTCGATGTCGAGCAGCTTTTTTGCCGTGCTGGGGGAATACGGCATCGGCAAGACGACGACTCTCAAGCAACTCGCTCGCGAACTGAAACAACGCCATGAGAGCAACCCAGACGTTCCCCTGCCGATCTACATTGACTTGCGCAATGTCCGCCGCAAGGGTGATGAGGTCCCTTCACTCGAAGACATCCTCGACAGCGTTATTCAGCGCGAGTGGAAGGGCGGCGGATCGCCGTCCCTGTCGGCACGCGAGATCATCGAGGCCGTGCAGAAGAAGGGTACACTGATCATCTTCGATGGTCTCGATGAAATCATCGTTCATCTGACTCCGGACCGCGCCCGGCATTTCATTCGCGAACTGTGGAAGGTGCTGCCTCCGTTCGCCGATGCAAAGGAACAGGCAGGACGTCGGGGGAAAATGGTGATCTCCTGCCGTTCGCACTACTTCAAGGATGTCTGGACTCAGAACGCGATGCTGACCGGCGAAGGGCGCGAGGGGATCAAGGCCGAGGACTACTCGGCCTGCATCCTGCTGCCCTTCAACGACGAGCAGGTTCGCGCTTACCTGACCAGCGTGCTGGGCGAGGATCGCGTGGAAGCGGCCCTCGCTCTATTTCAGTCCGTCCACAACCTGTCCGAGCTGGCCCAGCGGCCTTACTTGCTTTCGGTCATGGTCGATCTGATCGGCGAACTGGAGCGGAAGAAGGCCGCCGGAGAGATGGTTCTGGGGGTCACTCTCTACGACCTGATCGTTCGCAAGTGGCTCAACCGCGACGATGGCAAGCATCACTTCAGCGAGACGCACAAGCGTCTGATGATGGAGCATCTATCGGCCGACATGTGGCGGGAAGGAACCCGCGAATGGGAATGGGAACGGGTCGAAAACTGGCTGACCGAGTTCCTTCACCGGCATCCCGCCCTGGCCGACCACTATCGCGGCGTGAACCCCGAGTTGCGCAGTGAGGACCTGCGGACCGCGACGTTCATCCTCCGACCCGACGATAGCCAGAAACACTTCCGCTTCGCGCACACGTCGTTGCAGGAATATTTCCTGGCGTGCTACCTGCTTCGGGCGCTGGACGATGGCGCACTGAACCGCTGGGACATGGAGCTTCCCTCGCTGGAAACGCTCGATTTCTTCGGCCAGTTGCTGTCGCTGAAGAAAGGCGAGCGGGGCGTTGGGACCCCCCCCGCCGGGTGGGAACCGGGGGGGGTCACCCCCCCCCCCCCCCAGGATCGCCCGGTGTGGGGGGGTGGAAAGCCGGGGGGCCGGGCGGCGGTTAGGTTCCGGGGTTTTGGGGGGG